>JBIOYO010000223.1:0-3135 GCA_044870175.1 Nocardioidaceae bacterium
CCGGTGACCCCGGGCAGCCGGTCGCACCAGCGACGCCCCCCAGTCGCTGGTCCGGTCCCGGATCCTCTTTGAGATTCCGGGCATCGCGGCCCCTGGTCTCCCCCCGGCCGGGGGTCGCTCCGCGTGCAGGGCCCAGGCAGACGTGTCCCTCCGACGTCGCGAGCCACGAGACGTCCACACTCGCCGAACCGGCGAGCCTTTCCACAGCCACCGCGGGGAGCGCTGGCGCCGCCGAGCGGCGCTCGGGAGGCTGCACGCATGCCGATGGCGTACAACCATCCCTCAGTCGACGGGCTGGGCGCGCAACCCGGGCCCGCCTACGAACCGGCCTCACCAGACGCACCTGCGCTGGCCCGGACGCTGCTGGTCACGGCGGACCCCGGGCTGCACGACGACATGCTCCGGCTGGCTGCCGCGGCGGCCGCTCCCCTGGAGGTCGTCGCGGCCGGCGCCTCGGTGCTGCGCGCGTGGTCTGGGGCGGCCGCGGTGTTCGTGGGTGACGACCAGGCCTCGCTGCTCGCGCGGCTGCACCCGGACCGGCGAGACCAGGTCCACGTCGTCGTGCGCGGGGCGGCGGACGAGGCCGTCCTCTGGGCTGCAGTCGGGCTGGGTGCGACCTCGGTCGTGGAGCTACCCGCAGCCGACGACTGGGTCGTGGGGGTGCTGTCCGACGTCCACGACGGCGGGGGTCACGACGCCGTGCTTGTCGGCGTGGTCGGCGGGTCCGGCGGGGTCGGCGCGACAACGTTCGCCTGCGCCCTCGGGCTCACCGCGGCCGAGCAGGGACCGGCGATGCTGCTCGACCTCGACCCCTTGGGCCCCGGGGTGGCTCGCGTCGTGGGCCTGGACCGGACGGACGGAGTGACCTGGGAGCAGCTCGGCGGGTCGATGGGACGGCTCGGCTCCGGGGCGCTCCGGGAGGCGCTGCCTCGACGGAAGGGCCTGGGAGTGCTGACCTGGCCCGGAGGCCCCGCGGTCGCACCCGACCCCGGCGTGGTCCGAGAGGTCCTCGCCGCAGGCCGCCGAGGACACCGCGTCGTCGTCGCGGACCTTCCTCGTCACCTCGACCCCGCGGCGTCGGCCGTGGCCGCTCGCTGCGACCGGGTGCTGGTCGTGGCAGGGGCGGGCCTGGCAGCAGTCGCGTCCGCCGCGCGGGTCGCAGCGGCCCTCGGTACGGTCAGCCAGCAGCTCTCGCTGGTCGTCCGCCGAGACGACCGAGCGCTCTCCCCCGAACAGGTCGCCGCAGCCCTCGAGCTGCCGCTGCTCGACGAGCTTGGCCGGCAACGAGCCCTCGACGAGCACCTGGACCTCGGTCTCGGACCCGTCCACGCCCGCCGGGGGGCGATCACCACGACCGCCCGGCGGGTGGTCGCCGGGCTGGCCGGCATCCGGCAGGCGGCGGCGTGAGCGAGCGGAGCGAGCCAGGGCGCCTGGCGACGGGACCACCTGGCCACACCACCGCGGCGCCGGTGACCACCGGCCGTCGCACGTCTGAGCGCGCGGCCCAACCGATGTCACAGCTTGGCGAGCGGCGCCCAGCGGGGGACAGCAAGGTGGACCAGTGAGGCCCGCTGTCCCGGCGGGACGATGGACGGACCGCCACATGGACCCATCCTCTGGTGGCTCCCCCCGCGAGCACGTCCTGGAGCACTCGGTGGACCCGCACGTCGTCGAGCGGGTCCGCGAGCAGCTGGCCCGCGACGGCCATCCGCTCACTCCTGCCGTGGTCGCGGCGGCACTGCGCGCGGAAGGGCGACCGGTCGGCGACGCCACGGTGCTGCACGTGCTCGACCTGCTCCGGCGCGACGTGCTCGGAGCCGGACCGCTGGAGCCGCTGCTCCACGAAGCCGGCGTCACCGACGTGCTGGTGAACGGTCCGGACCAGGTGTACGTCGACCGCGGACGCGGCCTGGAGCGGGTCTCGGTCAGGTTCGCCGACGACGACGCCGTACGCCGCCTGGCGCAGCGCCTGGCCGCAACCGCCGGCCGCCGCCTCGACGACGCCACGCCTCACGTGGACCTGCGGCTGGCCGACGGAACCCGCTTCCACGCCGTGCTCGCGCCGCTGGCCAGGCCGGGCACCGCGCTGTCCCTGCGCGTCCCGCGTCGCCGGGGGTTCTCCCTGCACGAGCTGGCGGCGGCCGGGTCGCTCGGGGCGGACGGCGAGGCGCTGCTGACCCGCATCGTGGAGCGCCGGCTCGCCTATCTCGTCTCCGGCGGCACGGGCTCCGGCAAGACCACCCTGCTCTCCGCGCTGCTGGGGCTGGTCGACCCCGCCGAGCGCCTGGTGATCGTCGAGGACGCCACCGAGCTGCGGCCAGCGCATCCCCACGTGGTGGGGCTGGAGGCGCGCTCGGCCAACGTCGAGGGTGCCGGGGCGATCGGCCTCCAGGTGCTGGTGCGGCAGGCGCTGCGGATGCGCCCGGACCGGCTTGTCGTCGGCGAGGTCCGTGGCGCGGAGGTCACCGACCTGCTGGCCGCGATGAACACCGGTCACGAGGGCGGCAGCGGGACCCTGCACGCCAACTCGGCCGCCGACGTGCCGGCGCGCGTGGAGGCGCTCGCGATGGCGGCGGGACTGCCCATGGCTGCCGCGCACAGCCAGATGGCCTCCGCCATCGACGCGGTTGTGCACTGCCGCCGCGAGCGGGACGGCCGTCGCCGGGTGAGCGAGGTGGGCGTGTTCGCGCGAGGCGGCGACGGGCTGGTCCGGGTCGTGCCGGCGGTCTCGTTCGACACCGCCGGTCGCCTGCGGGAGCATCAGGCGGCGACCGACCTGCTGCGCCGGCTCGAGTCGTGACCGCGCTCGCGGCTGCGTGCGCGCTGCTGGCCACCGTCCTCGCGATGGCGCCGCGCGCCGCCTCGCCTCGCGCGGCCGCCCCGCGGCGGGCGCGGCGGGAGCCGGCGGCAGTGGCCGCGCTCGGTGTCGTGTCGGCAGCCGCGGTGGTGGTGCTGGACGGCACGGCGCTGGTGGCCGGGCTGCTCGGGGTCGCGGCCCTGGCGGGCGTCGGCCTGCTGCTGCGACAGTCCCGGCGGGCACGCTCCGCCGAGCGACGGTCCGAGCTGGTGGTGGAGGCGGGGGAGACCCTGGTCGGGGAGCTGCTCGCCGGCCAGCCGTTGGTCTTCGCGCTGCGC
>JBIOYO010000224.1:0-3668 GCA_044870175.1 Nocardioidaceae bacterium
CGCCCGCCAGACCAGCCGGATCCGGTCGGTGATCTCCAGGCCGCTGCCCTTGCGGGCCTCCTGCACGAGCCGGACCACCTCCCGGGCCTGACCGGCGCGCATCAGCTCGGGGGTGAGCTCGAGGTCCAGCGCGACGGTCTCGCCCTGCTCGTTGACCACCGACCAGCCCTCGCGGGGCCGCTCCGAGACGACCACCTCGTCGGCGGTGACCTGCACCGCCTCACCGTCGACCATGACCTCGGCGCGCCCCGAGGCGGCCAGGGCGGCGGCCAGCGCCACGGCGTCCGCGGCGGCGATCGCGGCGGCCACGTGCGGGGTCCGCTTGCCGAACCGCCGGCCGAGAGCGCGGAAGCTGCCCTTGGCGCTGTGGTCCACCAGCTCCCCGGCCGACGACAGCGTCTCCAGCCGTTGCACGTTCAGCTCGTCGGCCACCTCGGCACGAAGGTCCGCGCCGAGCCGTTCCCAGGCGCGCCCGGGCACCAGCGCCCGGGCCAGCGGCTGCCGGGTGCGCATCCTCGCCTCGGCGCGGGCGGAACGGCCGAGCTCCACGATCCGGCGGGCCAGCGCCATCCGCTCCGCGAGGTCGTCGTCGACTCCTGTGCCGTCGACCTTCGGCCACGAGGCCAGGTGCACCGAGTCCGGCACCTGGTCCGAGGTGGCCCGGAACAGGTCCTGCCAGACCCGCTCGGTGATGAACGGCGCCAGAGGGGCGAGCAGCAGCGTGACGACGTACAGGCACTCGTGCAGGGTGGCCAGCGCGGCCGGGTCGCCGTCCCAGAACCGGCGCCGCGACCGCCGGACGTACCAGTTCGAAAGGTCGTCGACGTACGCCGAGATGAGCGCTCCGGTCCGCTGGGTGTCGAAGTCCTCCAGCGCCTCGGTGACCGCGCGGGCGACCCGGCGCGCCTCCGAGAGCGCCCACCGGTCCAGGGCCGGCCGGTCGGCCAGGTCCGGGGCGGGCGACCCGGGCGCCCAACCGGCCGTGCGGCCGTAGAGCACCTGGAACGCCACGGTGTTCCAGTACGTCAGCAGCACCTTGCGCACGATCTCCTGCAGCGCCGTGTGCCCGACCCGCCGGGCCGTCCACGGGGAGCCCGACGCGGCCATGAACCAGCGCACCGCATCGGCGCCGTGCTGCTCCATGAGCGGGATCGGCTCGAGGATGTTGCCGAGGTGCTTGGACATCTTGCGGCCGTCCTCGGCCAGGATGTGGCCCAGGACGAGCACGTTGCGGTAGGACGAGCGGTCGAAGACCAGCGTGCTGACCGCCATCAGCGTGTAGAACCAGCCGCGGGTCTGGTCGATCGCCTCGCAGATGAAGTCGGCGGGGAAGGCCTCGGTGAACCGCTGCTTCGACCCCTCCACGTGCGGGAAGCCCCACTGGGCGAACGGCATCGACCCACTGTCGAACCAGGCGTCGATGACGTCGGGCACCCGGCGGGACAGCATCCCGCTCTCCGGGCCGCACTCGGGGCAGGGCAGCAGCACGTCGTCGACGTACGGGCGGTGCGGGTCCAGGCCGGACTGGTCCGCGCCGGACAGCTCGGAGAGCTCGGCCAGCGACCCGACGCAGACGTCGTGCCCCTCCTCGCACCGCCAGATCGGCAGCGGCGTGCCCCAGTAGCGCCGCCGCGACAGCGCCCAGTCGATGTTGTTGTCCAGCCAGTGGCCGTAGCGGCCCCACTTGACGTTCTCGGGGTACCAGGTGGTCTGCTCGTTCTCCCGCAGCAGCGCGTCCTTCCTCGCCGTGGTGCGGATGTACCACGACGGCTGGGCGTAGTAGAGCAGCGCGGTGTGGCAGCGCCAGCAGTGCGGGTAGGCGTGCTCGTACGGCAGGTGCCGGAACAGCAGCCCGCGGGCGTCGAGGTCGCGCACCAGGTCGGCGTCGGCGTGCTTGAAGAACTGGCCGCCGACCAGCGGCACGTCCTCGGTGAACCGGCCGTCCGGGCCGACCGGCCGCACCACGGGCAGGTCGTAGCTGCGGCCGACCTGGAGGTCGTCCTCGCCGAAGGCGGGCGCCTGGTGCACCAGCCCGGTGCCGTCGCCGGTGGTGACGTACGCCGCGCAGACCACGTAGTGGGCGGGTGCGGGGAAGTCGACCAGGTCGAAGGGTCGCTGGTAGGTCCACCCCTCCATGGCCCGGCCGGGCATCCGGTCCACGACGGTCCAGCCCTCGCCGAGCACCGCGTCCAGCAGCGGCTCGGCGACAACGAGGGTCTCGTCGTCAGGGGCGTCGCTGCTGACGACGACGTACTCGACCTCCGGGTGCACGGCGACGGCGGTGTTGGCCACCAGTGTCCACGGGGTCGTGGTCCACACCAGCAGGGCCGCGCCGGCGTGCGGCCCGGAGGTGAGCGGGAGGCGGACGTAGACGCTGGGGTCGGTGACCGTCTCGTAGCCCTGTGCGACCTCGTGGTCGGAGAGCCCGGTCCCGCAGCGGGGGCAGTACGGCGCCACGCGGTAGTCCTCCACGAGCAGCCCCTGGCGGTGGATCTGCTGGAGGGCCCACCACACCGACTCGACGTACTGCGGCGCCATCGTGGTGTAGGGGTGGTCCATGTCGACCCAGTAGCCCATCCGCTCGGTCATGGCGCGGAACTCATCGACATTGCGCAGCACCGACTCGCGGCACCGGGCGTTGAACGCAGCGATCCCGAAGCGCTCGATGTCCGGCTTGCCGGAGAACCCGAGCTCCTTCTCCACGGCGAGCTCGACGGGCAGGCCGTGGCAGTCCCACCCGGCCTTGCGCTCGACGTGGAGCCCTCGCATGGTCTTGAACCGTGGGAACAGGTCCTTGAACACGCGCGCCTCCACGTGGTGGGTCCCGGGGACGCCGTTCGCGGTCGGCGGGCCCTCGTAGAACGTCCAGCGGGGGGCGCCCTCGGTCCGCGCCAGCGACCGCGCGAACGTGTCCTGCTCCTGCCACAGCCGGAGGACCTCGCGCTCCATCGCAGGGAGGTCGACCTGCGGGGGGACGGGGCGGTACTGGTTCACGGGTCCTTCGCCTCCTTCGTCCTCGGCGGGCCGAAGGGACGAGGTGCCGGCTGCGCCGGACCCCGCGGTACCACCCTTCTTGGTGGGCGTCGGCCCACCCTCTCGTTGTCACACACCGCTGCCGGGTCTACCCACCCACCCGGGGCTGTCGGCCCCGCCGCGGGTGCTCTTCCGGCGGCTCAGGGGTGATCTTCGCTCCGGACAACACCCCCGGGCTCCCACCGTCCCCGGGTCGCTGCCGGCTGTGCTCGGAGCTACTCGTCCCCGTCCACGCCGTACGGTCCGCCCAGTGTGCCAGACGGCCCGGCCGGGCACCTACCCGACTGCCCGCACCCGGCCGTCCCTCCGCCGCCCCGCGTGGCCGGTTGTCTCCAGGTTGGCAGCGGCATATCCTCACCGCACGCGCGTGGCCTGGACCACGCGATTCGAAGCGTTGTTCGAGCGGCGTACGCCGACCGTGGGCCGCTCGTGCGACGCGACGCACCGCAAAGGAGCGGCGAACCCTCATGGCGCGCACCACCGCAGGCAGGCTGGCCGACCGGACGGCGAAGACGGCCCGCAAGGTCGCCGCGAGCCTGACCGGCCTCAACGGCTCGAAGGAACCGGCCACCACCACGCCCGTCGAGACGAGGCCGCCCGAGCCGGCCACCGCGACGAAGCGGGCCGCGACGAAG
>JBIOYO010000225.1:0-3250 GCA_044870175.1 Nocardioidaceae bacterium
GTGGTCTCGAAGCCGGGGTCGGCGTCGCACACGTCGACCTCGTCGCCGTTGACCACCAGCCACCACGAGGACACGGCCCGCTCGACGTCGTCGAGCTCGATCGCCACGGTCGTCCGGGTGCGCGGCCACTCCGCGACCGGCACGGTCCGGCGCATGTCCCACAGCAGCAGGTGCGGGTCGAGGTCATCGTCCCCGATCTCACCGATCCACCGGGTCCCCCACGCGCCCAGCGCCTGCACCACGTCGTACAGCTCCTTGCCGGCCGGCGTCAGGTGGTACGACGTGCGACCGCCCTCGCCGTGGCGCTCGACCACGCCGGCCCGGGTCAGGGTGCGCAGCCGCTTCGAGAGCAGCGCCGGCGACATCTTCGGCACCCCGCGGCGGAGCTCGTTGAACTGCGTGCTGCCCAGCAGCAGCTCGCGGACCACCAGCATCGTCCAGCGCTCGTCGAGCAGCTCCATAGCCTTGGCCACCGGACAGAACTGGCCGTACGACGACATCGGGTACCTCCTGGGGAGCCAGCGTCCCCCGCACGCACGAAGCCTGCCACCTGCCCCGAGCGCGGTACAGATGTTGTACCGCTTCCGGTTCAGATCCGGCACTGGATGGCCGCCCGCGACCGCAGCCACGCTGAGGGCATGAAGACCCCAGAAGCGGAGCAGCTCATGACCGCCCAGCAGACCAGGACCGAACCGGTCCGCCGCCACACCAGCACCAGCACCAGCACGGGCACTCGCACCGGCGCCAACGGCACCGCCGGGACCGAGCCGTTCGACGCCGCCGCCGACCGGGCGCTGAAGGACAAGCACCGCGCCCTGTGGGGCCTGGGCGACTACGCCGCCGTGGCCCGGGACCTGGTCGGCGCGCTCGGCCCGGCGGCGGTCCAGGCGTGCGGAGTGTCGGCCGACCACCGGGTGCTGGACGTCGCCGCCGGCACCGGCAACGCGGCGATCCCGGCGGCCCGCACCGGGGCCACCGTCGTCGCGGCGGACCTGTCGCCCGAGCTGCTCCGGACCGGGTCGCGGCTCGCCTCCGAGCAAGGGGTGTACCTGGACTGGGTGGAGGCCGACGCCGAGGCGCTGCCGTTCGACGCGTCGGACTTCGACGTCGTGATGTCGGTCGTCGGCGTGATGTTCGCGCCGCACCACCGGCGCGCCGCCGGCGAGCTGCTCCGGGTCCTGCGGCCCGGGGGCCGGCTGGGCCTGGTCAGCTGGACGCCCGAGGGCTTCATCGGCCGGATGTTCGCCACCATGAAGCCCTACGCCGCACCGCCGCCCCCCGGCGTACAGCCCCCACCACTGTGGGGCGACCCGGACCATGTCCGAAACCTCCTCGGCGACGCGGTGACCGACCTGACCGCGACCCGCCACCTGCTTCCCGTCGACGCCTTCGGCGACGGCGAGGCGTTCCGGGACTACTTCAAGGCGACCTACGGCCCCACCATCGCGGCCTACCGTGCCATCGCGGGCGAGCCCGAGCGCGTGGCGGCCCTGGACCGCGAGCTGGCCGCCCTCGGCGACGCCGCGATCGGTGACCACACGATGGAGTGGGAGTACCTGCTGGTCACCGCCACCCGCGCCGCCTGAGAGGTCGCGGCCCCGCCGGGGTGATCCACGCCACCCGCGCCCGGGTCCAACGACCCGGGCGCGGGGAAAGAGCGTTCGTTACCGTTGGGTAGCGAGGCAGGTGAGTTCCATGACCGACCACCAGCTGGCTCAGACCGACCCGCGGCCCAGAGACCCGCAGCTCAGCGGCACCGTCGACGACGACTTCGCGCGCGTCGCGGACGTGTTCGCCCAGCAGATCGGGCAGACCGACGGGGGCGCATCGCTCGCCGTCTACCACCACGGTGAGCTGGTCGTGGACCTGTGGGGTGGCTACCGCGGCATCGAGGGCGACCCCTGGACCCGGGACACCTTGGCGATGTGCTTCAGCACGACCAAGGGGGTCGCGGCCACGGCCGCCCACGTGCTGGCCGACCGGGGACTGCTGGACTACGACGCGAGGGTGGCGGCGTACTGGCCGGAGTTCGCGCAGAACGGCAAGCAGGACATCACGGTCCGCCAGGTGCTCAGCCACTCCGCCGGCCTGCACCGCTTCGGCACGATCATCGACCACGGCTCGAAGATGCTCGACTGGGACCACATGACCGACGCGCTGGCCGCGGCCGCGCCGGTCTACGAGCCGGGAACGGCGGTGGGCTACCACGGGCTCACCTTCGGCTGGCTGGTCGGGGAGATCGTGCGGCGCATCTCCGGGGTGCCGATCGACCGGTTCGTCCAGGAGGAGATCGCCGACCCCCTCGGCCTGGACGGGCTCTACATCGGCTGCCCGGTGGACCAGCGGCACCGGATCGCGCCGCTGGAGCCGATGCTGCCCCGGCTGCCTGCCGTGCTGCGCCCCGCCGGGCGGATGGCGTTCAACAGCCTGTCCCGGTCGTTGTCCCTGGCCCGGGCGCCGGTCAACCTCCGGCGCATCACCAACACGCTGTTCTCCCGCGGCATGGAGGACG
The DNA here is from genome assembly GCA_044870175.1 of Nocardioidaceae bacterium. Taxonomy (GTDB): domain Bacteria; phylum Actinomycetota; class Actinomycetes; order Propionibacteriales; family Nocardioidaceae; genus JBIOUF01. The sequence continues at coordinate 2,513 of JBIOYO010000225.1, forward strand.
TGCTGTACAGCCCCGAGCTCCTCGACGCCGCCATCCCGGCGATGAACGGCCACTTCGACGCGGTCTCCCTGGCCCGGATGTACGCGATGCTCGCCGGACGCGGCCGCGTCGGCGGGGTGCGGGTGCTCTCACCGCGGACCGTGGCCCGGGCCAGCGAGATCCAGAACGACCAGCGCGACCGGGTGCTCGTGCTGAACATGCACTGGCGGCTGGGCTACCACCGGCTGCTCGGTGCGACCGCCGAGCTGCCCCAGGGGTTCGGTCACTACGGCCTGGGCGGCTCCGGGGCCTGGGCCGATCCCGAGCACGCCCTGTCCCTGGCCATGGTGTGCAACCGCGGGATGGGCACGCCCATCGGCGACCGGCGGATCTACCAGCTCACCGAGGCCACCGCCCACGCCGTCGTGCACCGCACCCGGACCCGGAGGAGGAGGGCCGGCTGAGCGCTCCCGGGGTCGGCGAGGTTGTGGCCGATGCTTGCACGGGAGCGCCGTTGTGGCCTCCGGCTGCGGCGACACGCCGTACGACGCTGCAACCATCGGCCACACCCCACATGCTGGCCCCTCGGCGTACCGGTCAGCGCCGGTCCCTGGCCCCCATGTCGCTGGTGGACAGGGCCGCGACGAAGGCCTCCTGGGGGACCTCGACCCGGCCGACCATCTTCATCCGCTTCTTGCCCTCCTTCTGCTTCTCCAGCAGCTTGCGCTTGCGGGTGATGTCACCGCCGTAGCACTTGGC
>JBIOYO010000226.1:0-16973 GCA_044870175.1 Nocardioidaceae bacterium
CAGCCGGTCAGCCGAACGGCAGCGGCGGGCTGTCGTCCGGGACGGCTCCTGCCCGCCGGGCGGTCATGCGGCGGCGGTGGTGCCGGCGGCACAGCACCTCGTAGCCCACCTCCATCGGAGGGTCCCCGGCCTCCTCGACGTCGCCCACCACGACCACGTCGCCCACGGTGACCATCTCGCCGTTCACCGTGCGCGCGTTGTGGGTGGCCCGCCGCCCGCACCAGCACAGCGTCTCGACCTGCAGCACGAGGACGCGGTCGGCGAGCTCCATGAGCCGGGCCGACCCCTCGAACATCCGGGTGCGGAAGTCGGTGAGGATGCCGAAGCAGAACACGTCGACGCCGAGCTCGTCGACGACCAGGGCCAGCTGGTCGACCTGCGGGCCTGAGTAGAACTGCGCCTCGTCGCAGATCAGGTAGTCCACCCGGACGCCGTGGGTCAGCGCGTCGACCAGGTGCCGCCAGAAGTCGAAGCCGTCGGGCACCTCGATCGCCTCCTGGCGCAGGCCGAGACGGCTGGACAGCGTCGCCGGCCCGGCCCGGTCGCGGCGGGTGAACAGCAGCCCCTGCCGGCCCCGGGCGTGGTGGTTGTGGTGGGTCTGCAACGCGAGCGTGGACTTGCCGGAGTCCATGGTGCCGGTGAAGAACTGCAGCTCGGCCATCCCAGGTTCGCCCGACCCGCTCAGATCACCAGGACCGGGACCAGCATCTCGGCCGGGGTCAGCGAGCCGTGCATCCCGACCAGGCCGGCCTCGTAGGGGAAGCCGGCCGTGTCGAGCACCGCGACGTCGCCACGCGACGCCACGACCACGTCGCCGATCCGGGGCCGCACTACGCCGAGCATGTCGCCGAACCATCCGAGCGCCACCGCGTCGTCGCGCCGCAGCACCTCGGCCCGGTCACCCAGGACGTCGCCCCAGCGCGACACCACCGCGTCCACCGCACCGGCCTCGCAGTACAGGTGGCGGAACCGTGCCTCCCCTCCGACCAGCGCGACCCCCTCCCGCAGGACCGGGTGCTGCGCGACGTCGACGCGCCGCTCGCCCGGGCAGTCGACCATGCCGTGGTCCGCGACGACCACGAGCCGGACCTGGTCGTCGAGTGTCTCGCGCAGCAGCTCGACCGCCACGTCGGCCGCGCTCAGCTGGGCGCGCCACTGCGGGGAGTCGACGCCGTACCGGTGACCGGTCCAGTCCAGGTCGCCGTCGTACAGGTAGGTCATCGACGGCTCCTGCTCCGAGGCGCCCCGGACCGCGGCCAGCCGCTCGCCGGGCCGGTCGGCCCCGGCGTAGCTGCCGCCGCGGGTGCTGGCGAGGGTGAGCCCGGACTGGGCGAACTCGCGCTTGTTCACCTGGGTGACCCGGACGCCGGCCGCCTCGAGCCGTGCGAACGCGGTGGGGTGCGGCTGCCACTGCACGGGGTCGACCTTGTCGGACCACTGCAGCGCGTTGAGCAGCCGTCCCGTGCCGGGGATGCGGGAGGTGAACCCGACCACGCCGTGGGTGCCCGGGGTCAGCGCTGTGCCGAGCGACGTCAGGCTGGTCGCGGTCGTGGACGGCACGCCGGCGGTGGCCGGTGCGGGGTCGTCCTGGTCGCCGAGGACCGAGGTGAGGTACGGCGCCTCGTCGGGGTGCGCGCAGAGCAGCTCGTAGCCCAGCCCGTCGACGAGCAGCACGACGTAGCTGCCCGCCGGGGGGAGCCGAAGGGACGACGGCGCCGGACCGATGCCGGCGCCGACCGCCACCCCCACGGCCGGCAGGACGTCGCCCAGCGACCGGGCGTGGTACGCCGGTGCGACGAACCCGTCCCTCACCGGACGGGGGCGGCGGGCACGGTCCGGGCGGACAAGGCCGACGCGAAGGAGAGCAGCTCGGCGACGGCACCCGGTCCCTCGGCGGCGGCGCTCACCCGGATCGAGAAGTCGTCGGTGGCCAGCACGCCGGTGTAGCCGTGGTCGGCCTCGCAGCCGGGGTCCGAGCAGGTCGCCGGCTCGAGGTCCAGCCGGCCGACCGCGCCCCAGCCGATGGTGAGCACCGCCTCGCTCGGGCCGCGGACCACGGGGGCGCCCCGGTACGCCTCCGGGTTGGCGACCATCCTGCTGACCACGACGGAGGTGACCGCGCTGAGCGCGACCGCCTCGGTCGACGACGACGTGTACGGCTCGGGCAGCAGGTCGTCGGCAGCGTGCTCGTCGGTGTGCCCGAGGATCAGCCGGCTGGGCGTGAGCACCAGGACGGTGACGTGCCGGCGGACCTCGTCGCGCTCGTCGATCGTCGGCTCGTGGTGCACCAGGAACGCCTCGACGTTCTCCCCCGCCACGGCCGCGAAGACGGCCTCGGCCACCACGTCGGGGTAGTAGCCGGACGCGTCGATGGACTCGCGGAGGTCCCGCGACCGGTCGGAGGCGTCGCTCATGGGCGCCAGTGTGTCACGGGGCGCGCCGGCGCTACCCGGGCGTCGTGTCGCCGGCCTGGACGCTGAGGCGCCGCGCGAACCAGTCCGCCCGGGCGTTGGCGGTGGGCTCGACGCGGCCGCGCGCGGTCAGCACGCAGGTCCCCGCCTGGCCCGCGATGACCAGCGGGAGCTCCAGCTCGCGCAGCTGTGGCAGGTCGTCCTTCATCTCCGCGACGCGCAGCAGCAGGTCCTCGATCGCCCCGGTGTCGACCGGCCTGCCGCCGCGGTAGCCGAACAGCAGCGGGGCCGCCTTGATCTCCCGCACCATGGCGGTGACGTCGCCGGCGTGCATGGGCGGAATCCGGTAGGACCGGTCCCCGAGCAGCTGGGTGGCGAGACCGGAGAGCCCGAAGGAGACCACCGGCCCGAACAACGGGTCCTCCTTGCCGCTGACCACCACCGCGACCCCGGTCGGGGCGGTGCGCTGCACGACGAAGCCGGCGGTGCCCGGCGAGTCCATCGCGTCCTGCAGCTCGCGCCAGACCTCGGCCATCTCGCCGGCGTCGTGGATGTGTCTCCGCACGTGGGCGAGGTCCGGCCGGTGCCGGACCCGCTCGGCGGTCGCCTTCAGCACGACGTCCCAGCCGAGCTCCTCCCCCGCCGCGACGGCCTCCTCCTTGGTCCGGGCGAGCCGGTGCGGCCACAGGTCGATGCCGTAGGCGGCGAGCACCTCGGCGACCTCGCCCTGCTCGAGCTCGCGTCCCTCCGGTGCGCTCATCAGCACGGTTGTGAGGCAGCGGCGGGCCCGCTCGGCGTCGGCCTGCGTGGGGTGGGCGCGCTGGGTCTCGGGGGTGGCCAGCCACTCGGCGTACTCGACGACCCGGGCGAGGGCGCGCACGGCGTCCTCCGGGGACGGGTACGACGGCACGGAGCCGCGCCCCGCGGTGCTGCCGGCGGCGTCGGGGACGCGGAGCAGCTCGGGGAGGCCGGCCGTGGCCAGGAACGTCGAGACCAGCGGCTTGTCCGACTGCTCCCCCACCACAGCCAGCACGGTGGCCACCTCCGCCCCCGTGGTGTTCAGCGGCGGGATGTAGACCGCGAGCACGGCGTCGACCTCCGCGTCGTCGATGGCCCGGTCCAGCGCGTCCTCGAAGTCGTCGGCGGTCGCGTCCGGGCCCAGCGCGACCGGCGGACGGACGTCGAGGCCGAGCTCGGCGGCCGCGTCGGCCGCGAGCAGCCCGAGCGCGTCGGAGTTGCCCACGACCGCGACCCGGCGGCCCTTCGGCAGCGGCTGGTGCGCGACCAGCTGGGCGACGTCGAACATCTCGTCGAGGCTGTCCACCTGGATCACCCCGGCCTGCCGGAACATCGCGTCCACGGCCGCGCGGCCGGCCTCCGAGGACCGCACGGCGTGCCCCATCGGCACGCCCTGGGTGGTCCGCCCCGACTTCACCGCGATCACCGGCTTGCGCCGCGAGACCCGGCGGGCGATCCGGCTGAACTTGCGCGGGTTGCCGATCGACTCCAGGTAGAGCAGCACGACCTCGGTGGCGTCGTCCTCCTCCCAGTACTGCAGCAGGTCGTTGCCGGACACGTCGGCCCGGTTGCCGGCGGAGATGAACGAGGACAGCCCCAGCCCGCGGCGCGAGACGTTCTCCAGGATCGCCACCCCGAGGGCCCCGGACTGGCAGAAGAACCCGGCCCGGCCGCGCGGGGGCATGACCGGCGAGAGCGAGGCGTTGAGCGAGAGGTCGGAGGAGGTGTTGATGATCCCCAGGCAGTTCGGCCCGACCAGGCGCAGCCCGTAGCTGCGCGCCATGGAGACCAGCTGCCGCTGCCGCAGCCGGCCCTCCTCCCCGGTCTCGGCGTAACCCGAGGAGATCACGACCAGCCCGTGCACGCCCCTGTTGGCGCAGTCCAGGACAACGTCGGCCACGGCGTCGGCGGGCACCACGACGATCGCGACGTCCACCTGGTCGGGGATGTCGGTCACGCTGGAGTACGCCGGCATGCCCGCCACGGCCTCTGCCGCGTTGTTCACGACGTACACCTTGCCCTGGTAGTCGCCGAGCACGAGGTTGCGCACGATGGTGCGGCCGACCGTCTCCTGGCGCCGGGACGCGCCCACGACGGCGACGCTGCGCGCGTTGAAGAACCGCTCGATCGACGCGGCCTCCGAGCGGTGCTCGCGGGCCTGCATCACCGCGATGGAGGTGTCGGTGGCGTCGATGGGGAACTCCAGCTCCACGACCCCCTCGGCGAACTCGCTGCTGACCTGGTAGCCCGCGTCGCGGAACACCCCGATCATCCGGCTGTTCTCGGGCAGGACCTCCGCGACGAACCGCTCGATGCCGCGCTCGCGGCCGATCTGCGCGATGTGCTCCAGGAGCAGCTGCCCGGCCCCGCGGCCCTGCTGCGCGTCCTGCACCAGGAACGCCACCTCCGCCTCGGTCGGCTGCTCGGGGATCCGGTCGAACCGGGCGACGGCGATCATCTTGTCCGCCACCGTGAGCACCAGCGCCACCCGGTCGGTGTAGTCCACGTGGGTGAACCGGACGACGTCTCGGTCCGACAGCTTCGGCATCGGGGTGAAGAACCGGTAGTACTTCGACTGGTCGGAGACGGTGTCGTAGAACTCGACCAGCCGCTGCTCGTCGTCGGGTCTGATCGGCCGCAGGTGCGCCACGCCGCCGTCGCGGAGCAGCACGTCGGCCTCCCACTGCTTGGGGTAGGAGGTGGTCCCCTCGGGGGCAGTCGTCGCCTCGCCCGTGCTCACGGGCCCGAATCTATCCGCCGGCCCGCCCCCGGCGCGCCCTCCGGCCGGCCGCCCCACTCCGGCGTGGAGAATCGCGGCATGGCACGCCGCAGGACTGCGCCCGCCGGCCCGGGCGACCTCGAGGAGCACATCGTCGACATCGACGTCGGCGACGAGATGCGCACCAGCTTCCTGGAGTACGCCTACTCGGTCATCTACAGCCGGGCTCTGCCCGACGCGCGCGACGGGCTCAAGCCGGTCCAGCGGCGGATCCTCTACACGATGGCCGACATGAACCTCCGCCCGGACCGGGGACACGTCAAGTCGGCCCGGGTCGTCGGCGAGGTGATGGGCCGGCTGCACCCGCACGGCGACAGCGCCATCTACGACGCCCTGGTGCGGATGGCCCAGCCGTGGTCGATGCGGCTGCCGCTGGTCGACGGGCACGGCAACTTCGGGTCGCCGGACGCCGGGCCCGCCGCGATGCGCTACACCGAGTGCCGGATGGCCGACGCGGCGGTGGCGATGACCGCCTCGCTGGACACCGACACCGTCGACTTCCGGCCCAACTACGACAGCCGCGAGCTGGAGCCGACCGTGCTGCCGGCGGCGATCCCGAACCTGCTGGTCAACGGCGCCTCGGGCATCGCGGTGGGGATGGCGACCAACCTGGCCCCGCACAACCTGGTCGAGGTGGTGCAGGCGCTGCGGCACCTGGTCACCCACCCGGACGCCGACCTGGACACCCTGATGCGGTTCGTGCCCGGCCCCGACCTGCCGACCGGCGGCAAGATCGTCGGGCTGGGCGGCATCCGCGACGCGTACGAGACCGGTCGCGGCTCGTTCCGGATGCGCGCGACCGCCCGGGTCGAGGCCGTGACCCCGCGGCGCAAGGGCATCGTGGTCACCGAGCTGCCGTACGGCGTCGGGCCCGAGAAGGTGATCGAGCGGATCAAGACCCTGGTCCAGGGCAAGAAGGTGCAGGGCATCGCCGACGTCAAGGACCTCACCGACCTCGACAAGGGCCTGCGCCTGGTGATCGAGGTCCGCGGCGGCTTCCACCCCGAGGCGATCCTGGAGCAGCTCTACCGGCTGACCCCCATGGAGGACTCCTTCGGCATCAACGCGGTCGCCCTCGTCGACGGCCAGCCGCGGACGCTCGGCCTCAAGGCGCTGCTCGAGGTGTTCCTGCGGCACCGCGTCGACGTGGTCCGGCGGCGGTCGGCGTACCTGCGGGCCCAGGCCGCCGACCGGCTGCACCTGGTGGAGGGGCTGCTGGTCGCGATCCTCGACATCGACGAGGTGATCGCGCTGGTGCGGTCCAGCGAGAGCGCCGCGGAGGCCAGGGAGCGGCTGATGGCGGTGTTCGACCTCTCCGAGCCACAGGCCACCCACATCTTGGACATGCAGCTGCGGCGGCTGACGAGGTTCTCCCGCCTGGAGCTGGAGCGCCAGCGCGACGAGCTGGAGCAGACGATCGCCGGCCTCGACGCGATCCTCGGCGACGACGCCGAGCTCCGCCGGGTCGTCTCCCAGGAGCTCGCGGAGGTGGCCAGGTCCCACGGCAGCCCGCGCCGGACGGTGCTGCTGGAGTCGGCCGGCCAGCCGGCCACGCGGACGGTGCCGCTGGAGGTCGCCGACGACCCCTGCTTCGTGTACCTGTCCTCGGCCGGGCTGCTGGCGCGCAGCGGCGACACCGACCCGCCCGGCGAGGGTGGCGGGAGGGTCAAGCACGACGTGGTGGTCTCCGCGGTCCGGGCCACGGCGAGGGGTCAGGTCGGCGCGCTCACGACGTCCGGCCGGCTGCTGCGCCTGGGCGTGCTGGACCTGCCGACGCTGCCCGGCACCGCCTCGGCGCCGCACCTGCAGGGCGGGGCGCCGGTGAGCGAGTTCCTCACCCTCGACGCCGGCGAGCGGGTGCTGGCGCTGTGCACCCTGGAGCCGGACGGCCCCGGGCTGGCGCTGGGCACCCGCCTGGGCGCGGTGAAGCGGGTGCACCCGGAGGTGCTGGGCCGCGACGCCTGGGAGGTGGTCCGGCTCGCCGAGGGTGACCGGGTCGTCGGCGCGGTCGAGCTGCGCACCGGCGAGGAGGAGCTGTGCTTCGTGACCTCCGACGCCCAGCTGCTGCACTTCGGCGCCGGGGCCGTCCGGCCGCAGGGGCGCTCCGGCGCCGGGATGGCCGGGGTGCGGCTCGCGCCCGGCCAGCACGTGGCCTTCTTCGGCGCGGTCGACCCCACCCTCGCCGGAGCTGGCGCCGTCGTGGTCACCGTCTCGGGCTCGTCCGCGGCGCTGCCTGGCACGGAGGCCGGGTCGGTCAAGGTCACGTCGTTCGCTGCGTACCCCGCCAAGGGCCGGGCCACCGGCGGGGTGCGCTGTCACCGGCTGCTGAGGGGTGAGGACACCCTGCTCCTCGCCTGGGCCGGGCCCGGCCCCGCCCGAGCCGCCGCCGCGTCGGGCGCGCCGGTGGAGCTGCCGGCGCCGGACGGCCGCCGCGACGGGTCCGGCGTTCCGGCGAGCCAGCCCATCGCGGTGGTGGCCGGGCCGGTGTCTGCCAGGCTGGGCGCATGACCCACCCCCGACCGAGGCGCGGACCGGTCGTCGCCGCCGTCCTGACGACGCTGCTGCTCGCGGTCGGGTCCTGCTCCGGCGGGGAGGAGGACTCCGAGGACCCCGGCGACGTGCTGGCGGCGGCCAAGACCCAGCTCGACGAGACCTCGGGGGTCCGGCTGCGGCTGACGACCGACGAGCTGCCCGATGGCGTGGACGGCGTCCTGGACGCGAAGGGAGTCGGCACGCACGCGCCCGCCTTCGACGGCGACATCAAGCTGCTGTTCAACGGGGTGTCGGTCGACGTCCCGGTGGTGGCCGTCGACGGCACGGTCTGGGCAAAGATCCCGTTCACGACCGGCTTCTCCGACATCGACCCTGCGGAGTACGGCGCGCCGGACCCGGCGGCCCTGATGGACCCCGACGCCGGCGTCTCCACGTGGCTGACCGAGGCGACCGGCGTCGAGAAGGGCGACCAGGTCCGCGACGGCGAGGAGGTGCTGACCGAGTACACCGGCACCCTTCCCGGCGACACGGTCGCCGAGGTCATCCCGTCGGCCGACGAGACCGCGGACTTCGCGGTCACCTTCCACCTCGACGACGGCGACCGGCTGGTCTCGGCCGACCTGTCCGGCCCGTTCTACGGTGACGCGGGCGACGTGGACTACACCCTGGAGCTCTCCGACTACGGCGTCGAGCAGGACATCACCCGGCCGTGAGCGCGGCGTCGGGTCCGCCGGCCGGGCCGGAGCGGCAGGACCCGGCCGGCCGGGTGCTCCTCGGCCTGGCCGCGGTGGCGGTGATGTTCGCCGCCGCGGACACCTACGTCGTCGTCCTCGCGCTGCCGGACATGATGGGGGCCGCCGGGCTCTCCGCCGAGCAGCTGCAGCGGGCGGCGCCGATCGTGTCCGGGTTCCTGCTCGGCTACGTCGCGGTGCTGCCGTTGATCGGCCGGATCGCCGACCTCCGGGGCCGGACCCCCGTCCTGGTCGGCTGCCTGGTCGTCTTCGCGCTGGGGTCGATGGTCACCGCGGCGGCGTACGACCTGCCCTCGATGGTGGTCGGCCGGGTGCTGCAGGGCGTCGGGGGCGGCGGCCTGGTCCCGGCCACCCTCGCCCTGGTCGCCGACCTGTACCCGCCGCACCGACGCGGGGTCCCCCTGGGCGTGGTCGGCGCGGTGCAGGAGCTCGGCAACGTCCTCGGCCCGCTGTACGGCGCGGTCGTGCTCGCCCTCGGCACCTGGCGGGACATCTTCTGGGTCAACCTGGCGGTCGGGCTGGTGCTCGCCGCGGTGATCCGGCGCCACGCCACCACAGGGCCCGACGCCCGCCCCCGCCGGCCCGCCCGTCGACGGGTCCCGGACCCGGCCGGCCTGGCCCTGCTCGGGGCAACGGTCGTCTGCGTGCTCCTGGTCATGCTGCAGCCCGCCTGGCTGGCCGACCGGGTGACCCTCGGCCTGCTGCTGCTCCCGGTGGCCGGGGAGAACCGGTGGCTGTCGCCGCTGGGCCTGGCCGCAGGCGTCCTCGTCCTCCTGCTGCTGGCGCGGTGCCTGACCGCCGCGGACCCGCTGCTCCGGCTCCGCGACTGGCGGGCGCTGGCCGCGAAGGTCGACGTCCCCGGCTCGCTGCTCCTCGCGACCGCGCTGGCCGGCGTGATCCTCGCCTTCGCGACCGCCGACCCGCAGGTGCAGGTGTTCTCCCCGGCCGGGCCCTGGCTGCTGGTGGTCAGCGCGCTGGCCGCGGCGGGGTTCTGGCTGCGGAACCGGTCGGCCGCCCACCCGCTGGTCCCGCCCGGGTCGCTGGCTGCCACCCCCGCATGGGGCGCCATCGTGGTCAGCTTCTTCGTCGGCGCGGCGCTGATCGCCGCGCTCGTGGACATCCCGATCTTCGCCCGGGTCACGGTCTACGACGACTCCCAGCTGCTGGCCGCGCTGGTCCTGGTCCGCTTCCTGCTCGGCATGCCGGCCGGCGCGCTCATGGGCGGGTGGCTCACCCACCGGCTCCCGGCGGGACTGGTCACGGCGGGCGGCATGGCGGCCGCGGGGGCGGGGTTCGCGTGGATGTCGCAGTGGGGGCTGGACAGCCTGCGCAGCCCCCTGGCCACGGTGCCGCTGGTGCTGGCCGGGCTGGGCGTGGGGATGGCGATGCCCCCGGTCAACGCCTCGCTCCTGTCGGCCACGCACGACACCGTGCACGGCGTGTCCAGCGCCCTGCTGATCGTGGCCAGGACGGTCGGCAAGCTCGTGGGCATCAGCGTGCTCACCACCCTCGGCCTGCGCCGCTACTACGCCGAGCAGGCCGACCTGCCCTCCCCCCGTGACGTGTGTCCCGGCGGCGCCAGCCGGTGTCCGGAGTTCAGCCTGATCCTGCAGGAGGCCAGCCTCACCCAGCTGCAGACGATCTTCCTCGGCGCGGCGGTGTGCTGCGTCGTGGCAGGCCTGGTCGCCGTCGTGGTGTTCCGCTCCGCCGACACCCGCGCCGTCCGCACGTCGGTCCTGGAGGGCCTGGGCTAGACCCCCCAGGGCATTCGTGAAGGTTCTTCGGATTCATCCACGCCGTCCCGGGCCGCTGTCCTAGCGTCTCTGCTCGTGCGAAGCACCCGCCGTCTCCTCATGCTGCTCTGCGTCGCCGGCCTCTGCCTGGTCCTCACCGGCGTCCCCGGCGCCTCCGCCGGGCCGCTCACCGCCCACCTCGGCCGGGGCGACGGCACCTGGACCGGCGACGGCCCCACCCTCGTCCCGGGCCAGCCGGTCACCCTGCGACAGAAGGTCCCGGTCAACGTCGTGCTGGTGGGGTACGACGCCCGCCGCGTCGGGCCCGGGCTGCGAGGTCAGCTGGCCGGCAGCGGTGCCCCGGTCGTGCGGTTCCCCCGGCGCTACGGCCTCCCGGGGCGGGACCTCGGCCTGCAGTTCGGCTACGACTACCGGCTGGTGGACACGCCGCGGTGGTTCGAGGACAGGTTCTTCGGCCACCTCGCCGAGAACGGCACTCCCCGCGCGCCCACCGGCCCCCAGCGCGCGTACAACGCCCAGACGAAGGCCGTTCTCGACGTCGACGAGGAGGTGCTCACCGTCGACGCTCCGGCCACCGAGCGCTACCTCGAGGACGCCGCGCGCCGCCAGCTCGGCCTCGACACGCGGCGGGCGTACACCGTCTTCCTGGTCAACTGGTGGGGCCGCGACGACTTCAGGTTCCACGTCTACCGCACCACCGACACCGTCGACCCCGACACCGGGGTCAACTTCGGCCTCAAGGACTCCCGGGCGCAGATCGCCTGGGGCGGCGGCTCCGGCCGGTCGTGGTTCTACGACCTGTCCGCCGGCCCGCACGCGGCGACGTACAACTGGAACGTCGACGTCGCGGACGTGGACGGCAACGGCGAGAAGGACTACCGGATGCCGCCGGTCTGGGAGTACACCAAGGGCGGCAACCGCGACCCCGGCGTCCTCGGCGCCGACCTCGGCAAGGTCGTGCGGTACGTCGCGGTGAACGCGCTGTTCACCTCCTCGCCCCTCTTCGACCCGCTGGCCACCGCGCCCGAGCCCGGCGGCGCCAAGGACGTGCGGGTCGCGATGTTCCAGAGCAACCCTGCGCAGGACGGCACGACGCTCATCGACACGGGCGCCATGCTGCGCGAGTGGCAGCGGCTCGAGCCGTACTACCGGTGGAAGGCGAGCCTCGACGAGCACGACCCGACCCCCGCCGACGCCGCCGAGGCCCTGGCCATCTGGTCCGGCGTCTCGACCGCGGGCGGCTGCTGGCAGCAGTACGGCAGCCCCCTGGCCCAGCTGTTCTGCTGGGCCGACGCCAACCGTGAGACGTACTTCGCGCCGTCCTCCGACGCCGACCACGTCCTGCCCGTGGCCGCCTTCAGCACCACCGACAAGCAGATGGGCGGCTTCCTCGGGGCCCTCGGGTTCGCCGAGGACAACTGGGCCGACGGCAGCCCGAGCTTCGTCTTCACCTTCGCCTACCCCCGCTCGGTGGCCAACGGGTTCGGCTTCACCACGACGACCACCCACGAGGTCGGCCACCACCTCGGCCTCTCCCACCCGCACGACGGCTACGACCCCACCACCGGTGTGGAGTACGACGCGGTCGACGAGTTCCGCTTCACCAACGTTGGTGACGAGTCCGCCACGGTGATGTCGTACGCCGCCACCTCGAACTCCTTCGACGTGTTCGACCGCGACAACGTGGGCCGGTGGGAGCTGGCCGGCTACCTGCGCTGGGCGGCGGAGCTGCTCGGCGACCTGCAGGGTGTGGAGCTCTCCGAGCACGAGTCCGCCCACCTGGCCGACGCGGACGGCCTGGCCGGCCTCGCTGTCACCTCGTTCCGGCGCTGGCACTACGTGCGCGGAGCCGGACAGGCACGGGCTGCCTGGGAGCTGGTGGCCTCCGTCGCCTCGGCGCACGGCGTCGAGCCCGCCCCCGTCCCCGCTCCGCTGGCACGCAGGCGCTCGGCCGCCGGCGGTGTCGACGTGGTCCGGCCCGACCCGTACCCGATGGTGTTCGGCGGCCGGGCCGAGAACAGGTCCGCCCAGAAGGCGGCAGCGGCACCGACCGCACCGCCGAGCCGGTGACCACGGCGGGACCTGTGGCCGGCTGCTCGACGCGCCTCCGCACGGATCATTCTCAGCCCGGAAGGGCACGACCGGGCAGCTTGGCTGGACGGTCTCCGGCTAGCGTTGGCCGGCATGGGTGACTTCGACGACCTGCTCGAGGCCAACCGGCGCTACGCCGAGACCTTCCCCCTCGCGGGCTTCGACGGCGTGGCGCGCGCCGGCGTGGCGATCGTGACCTGCATGGACTCGCGGATCGACCCGCTCGGGCTGCTCGGCCTCGTCCCCGGTGACGCGAAGATCTTCCGCAACCCCGGCGGGCGGATCACCCAGCCGGCGCTGGAAGCGCTGGTGCTGGCGACGCACCTGCTCGGCGTCGACCGGATCATGGTGGTCCCGCACACCCGATGCGCCATGGCCACCCACACCGAAGACGAGCTGCACGAGCTGGTCAGCGCCTCCGCCGGCCAGGACTCCACGTGGCAGGACTTCTCGGTCGTCGCCGACCAGGCCGAGGCCCTACGCGAGGACCTGCACCGGGTGCGCTCCCACCCGCTGGTCCCCGACACGGTCAAGGTCGGCGGCTTCATGTACGACGTCGACACCGGCCGGCTCGAGCCGCTCGCGGACTGACCCCGCCCCCATCGCCGAGCCCTCGCATCCGCCTCGCTGGGAGGCCTCGAGCCGGCTCTTGTGCGCGGCTTTGGCCTTCCCGTGCGTGCGGTAGCGACGGCTCGTGGGTGGTTGCCCGCGCCGCCGTTCCAGGGGAGGCGTCCCGCCCTCCGGCCGCCGAACAAGCGACAAGCCGGTCAGAACGTGCCACTCGGCATCGCAGTGCCGAGCTAGTGAGGCGCGAGAACGGCGAGCCTGCGCAACCTCCGAGCGGGCGCTTCGCGCCGGAGGGAAGTTCCGCCGGCTCGCCTCTCCTCGGGCTGCGCCCGAGCCTCTACGCGTCGATCATGTCGGCGTCGACCTCGTAGGCGCCCTGCACGATGAACTCCCGGCGGGGGGCGACCTCGGATCCCATCAGCAGCTCGAAGACGGCGGCGGCGGCCTGGGCGTCGTCGGCGGTGATGCGGCGCAGGGTGCGCCGGCGCGGGTCCATGGTGGTCTCGGCCAGCTGCGCGGCGTCCATCTCCCCTAGGCCCTTGTAGCGCTGCACGGGCTCCTTCCAGCGCAGGCCGCGCTTGGAGAGCTCGGCTAGCCGGCGCTGCAGCTCGGGGTCGGAGTAGGTGTAGACGTACCGATCCATGCCCTTCTTCGGGTTGGTCAGCTCGATGCGGTGCAGGGGGGGCACCGCGGAGAAGACCCGGCCCTGCGTGACCAGCTCGGGCATGTAGGTGAAGAACAGCGTCGCCAGCAGGCACCGGATGTGCGCCCCGTCGGAGTCGGCGTCGGCCATGAACACGATCCGGCCGTAGCGCACCTGGTCGATGTCGAAGCTGCGCCCCGAGCCGGCGCCGACGACCTGGAGGATCGAGGCGCACTCGGCGTTCTTGAGCATGTCGCTCATCGACGCCTTCTGCACGTTGAGGATCTTGCCGCGGATCGGCAGGAGCGCCTGGAACTCCGAGTTGCGCGCCAGCTTCGCCGTACCGAGCGCGGAGTCGCCCTCGACGATGAACAGCTCGGTGCGGTCGGTGTCGGCGGACCGGCAGTCGGCGAGCTTGGCCGGCAGCGCCGAGGACTCCAGGGCGTTCTTGCGGCGCTGGGTCTCCCGGTGCGTCCGGGCCGCGATCCGGGCGCGCGAGGCGTTGGCGACCTTCTCCAGCACGACCTTGGCCTGGGCCTTCTCGCCGCGGCGCGTGGAGGTCAGGAACGCCTTGAGCTCGCGACCCACGACCGCGCGCACGATCGTGCGCACCGCCGGGGTGCCGAGCACCTCCTTGGTCTGGCCCTCGAACTGCGGCTCGGCCAAGCGGACGGTCACGACGGCGGTGAGCCCTTCCAGGACGTCCTCCTTGAGCACGTCCGGCTCGGCGACCTTGAGCGTCTTGGTCGCCTTGAGCACGTCGTTGAAGGACCGCGTGACCGCCTGCTCGAACCCGGCCACATGGGTGCCGCCCTTGGGGGTGGCGATCACGTTGACGTAGGACCGCAGCTCGGTGTCGTAGCCCGTCCCCCAGCGCAGCGCCACGTCGACGGTGAGCTCCCGGTCGACGTCCGCCGGCGTCATGTGGCCCTTCTCGTCGAGGACCGGCACGGTCTCGGTGAAGGAGTCGCGGCCGGTCAGCCGGACCACGTCGGTGACCGGAGGGTCGGGGGCGAGGAACTCGCAGTACTCGGTGATCCCACCGTCGTGCTTGAACCGCTCCTCGACCGGCGCCTCGCCGCGTTCGTCGCGGATGACCAGCTCCAGACCGGGCACGATGTACGACGTCTGGCGAGCACGGGTGACCAGCTCGTCGAAGCCGAACGTCGCGTCGCGGGTGAAGACCTGCCGGTCCGGCCAGAACCGCACCCGGGTGCCGGTGCGGCCCCTGGGCACCCGGCCGCCGCGGTGCAGCCCGGACCGTGCCGTGAACGCCCCGCCAGGGCCCGGCCCGTCGAAGACTCCCGGCTCGCCACGCCGGAACGACATGCTCTGGGTGGCCGGCGGCCGGTCCACCTCCACGTCCAGCCGTGCCGAGAGCGCGTTGACCACCGAGGAGCCCACCCCGTGCAGCCCGCCGGTCGCGACGTACGAGCCGCCGCCGAACTTGCCCCCCGCGTGCAGCTTGGTGAAGACCACCTCGACCCCGGACAGCCCGGTCCGTGGCTCCTTGTCCACCGGGATGCCGCGGCCGTCGTCGGCCACCTCGGCCGACCCGTCGTCGTGCAGGGTCACCCGGATCGTGGTGCACACGCCGGCCAGCGCCTCGTCAACGGAGTTGTCGATGATCTCCCACAGGCAGTGCATCAGTCCCCGGGTGTCGGTGGACCCGACGTACATGCCTGGGCGCTTGCGCACCGCCTCGAGGCCTTCGAGGACCAGGAGGTGGTGGGCGTTGTACGAGCTGTCGATGGCGGTGCCTCCGGACGGACGGGCGGGCACGGGACTCCTGTCGCAGACTGTCGTGACGCTGGCGGACGGCTGGGGTCATCCAACCAGAGCCTCACCCCTCCCCAGGCTCAGGCGCGCTGGAGCTGGAAGCTTCCGCCCGGCGGTTCTCCACAGACACGTCACGATGCGGTATCAACTACTCCGCCTCGCGCCTCTTCGTGCCAGAGTCTGGGTATCGGCAGGCCGAGACTGTTCGGGACCGACGACGTGAGCAGCCTCACCCCGCTCTCGACAGGAGAGACCGGGACCGGAAGGAAACACTGGACATGATCTGATTGTTGACCAGGTGAGACGCCCGCCGCGGAACCATCCAGGGTCGCCCGGACGTCGAACAGGCAACAAGGAAGGAAGGCACCCGTGACGACAGTCGTAGCCCCTCGTGCCCTCAACGCCAGTGACCGCTGCGACCGCTGCGGTGCCCAGGCCTACCTCCGGGTGGAGCTGTCCGGCGGCGGCGAGCTGCACTTCTGCGCACACCACGCGCGCGAGCACGGCGACAAGCTGCGCACCATCGCGGTGACGCTGCACGACGAGACGCACAAGCTGCGCACCACCACCCCCGCGACGGCGCCCGACGACGAGCGCTGACCCGCCCACCCCGCGACCACCGACCTCCCTCAGGCCCCGGCTCGTCCGGGGCCTGAGGCATGTCCGGGCCCGCCAGGGCGGTGTCGTGATGGGATGACGCCGTGGACCCCGTCGACGCGCTCGCCGGCCTGGCCATCGCCGTCGGCGTGGTCGGCATCGTCGTCCCGGTGCTGCCCGGCACCCTGCTGGTGCTCGGTGCGGTCCTCGCCTGGGCGCTTCTCACCGGCACCGGGGAGGCGTGGGCGTACGCCGCGGCCGCGGTCGCGGTCCTGGTCGCCGGGACCGTGGTCAAGTACGTCGTGCCGGGCCGTCGGCTCCGAGCCAGCGGCGTCCCCACCCGCGCGGTCGTCGTCGGCGGGCTGCTCGGGATCGTGGGGTTCTTCGTCGTCCCTGTGGTCGGACTGTTCGTCGGCTTCGTCCTGGGGGTGTACCTGGTCGAGCTGAGCCGCGTGGGAGCCCGCGAGGCCACCCCCACCACGATCGCCGCCCTCAAGGCGGTCGGCCTCTCGATCCTGGTCGAGCTGGCGGCGGCGCTGCTGGCCGCCAGCGTCTGGGCGGCCGCGGTGGTGGCCACGTGACGGCGGTGCTGCTGGCCCTGCTCTCTGCAGCTGGCTACGGCCTGTCCGACTTCGTCGGTGGCCTGGTCTCGCGGCGCGTCTCGGTCTGGTCGGTGGCCGTGCTGGCCCAGGTGTCCTCGGCGGCGTGCACAGCGGTCTTCGCGCTGTTCGTCGCCGGCTCCCCCACCGGCGCGGACTTCGCCTGGGCGGCCGTTGCCGGGGTGGCGACGGGTGTGGGCACGGGGTTCCTCTACCGCGGCCTCGCCAGCGGACGCATGGGCGTGGTCGCTCCGGTCTCCGCCGTCGGCGCCGCCGTGGTACCCGTCGTCGCCGGGGTCGCCGGAGGTGAGCGGCCCTCTCTGCTGGTCTGGGTGGGCGTCCTCGCCGCGCTGCCGGGCATCTGGCTGGTCTCCAGCACCCCCGACGACCCACTCCACCACGCCGAGGCGGACCAGGACGCCGGCCGGGCCGGCTCCGGCCTGGCCGACGGCGTCCTGGCCGGGCTCGGCTTCGGCGTGCTCTTCACCGC
>JBIOYO010000227.1:0-4663 GCA_044870175.1 Nocardioidaceae bacterium
CACCCCGACGCCAAGCAGGCCCGCCCCACCGCCAAGCTGCTCCGCGCGCTGGCCGACGAGCTGGAGCTGTAGCGGGCCGGCTGTTTCCCATGGGATCCAGCCATCTTGCCGCTTCCCACGGTGTACGCGTCGCGGGAAGCGGCAGACCGTCGTGGTGAGTCTGCCCGTCCCGAGGGAAGCCGGCCGCGCCGCGACGAGACCGGGTGACAGCGGACAACCTGGCGCTGCTGGAGCAGCTGGGCCGACTACGCCGGCCCCGCCGCGGGCGCACCACGCATGCCGGACAGCACCCACGCGCAGCAGCCGAGCAGGAGCACCGCGGCGACGCCGAGCCCGAGCCGCGGCACCAGCGGCAGGGCGATGCCGATGAAGCCACCGACGACCCAGGAGAGCTGCAGCAGCGTCTCGGAGCGGGCGAAGGTGCTGGAGCGCCGCCGCTCGGGGACCTCCGCCTGGATCAGGGCGTCGAGCGACAGCTTGCCGAACTGCTGCGCGAGCCCCGCGCTCAGCCCGAGCAGGACGGCTGTCACCAGGCTCCACAGCGCCGCCGTCAGCAGCACGACCGCGGTGGCGTAGAGCAGGGCGGCGACGACGGTGACGGCCGGCTGGACGGTGCGCAGCAGCGACCCGAGCGCGGTGCCGATGGTGCTGCCGAGGCCGGCGGATCCGATGACCAGCGCCAGCAGCAGCTCGGGCCGGTCCTCCCAGCCGGGAAACGGCTCGTCGCGGAGCAGGAACGCCATGAACAGCGTCAGGAAGCCGGACAGCACCCGAAGCCCGGCGTTGCAGCGCAGCCCGCGAACGACGAGCGGTGGCAGCCGGGCGGTGAAGCTGCCACGGAACGGGACCCGCTCCTCGCCGCGGGTGTCGTCGACCGCGCCAGGCAGCAGGATCGCCAGGATCGTGCCGCCCACGAACACCACGAACGCGTAGCGCAGCGTCCACTCCGACCCGAACAGCGACGCCAGCAGCGCCAGCGGCGCGGACACGGCCGCCCCGGTGACGCCGGCCAAGGAGATCCGGGAGTTGGCCTTGACCAGGCCCAGGTGCGGGGGGACGACGCGGGGCACCGCCGCGGCGCGGGTGACGCCGTACGCCTTCGACGACACCAGCACGCCGAGCGCGGCCGGGAACAGCAGCAGCGACTCCGAGGCGACGGCACCGGCGAGCACCCAGCACAAGAAGGCGCGCAGCGCCATGGTGGTGCCGATGGCCCAGCGGCGGCCATGGCTGAGCCGGTCCAGGAACGGCCCGACCAGCGGCGCCACGACGGCGAACGGGAGCATCGTCACGCCCAGGAACAGCGCCACCTGGCTGCGCGCCTCGCTGGTCGCCCCGGAGAAGAACAACGTGCCGGCCAGGCTGATCGCCACCGCGGCGTCGCCGGCCGCGTTGAACGCGTGCAGCTCGATGATCCGCGACAGCCCGCTGTCGCCGGCCCCCTCGGCGTGGCTGGCCCGGCGGGCCTGGCGCAGGGTGTACGACGCGGCGTGGCCGGTGGCCCGGGTGGCCCGGCGGGCGCCACGAGCCGTCGCCCCGGCCGTCGCGCGCAGCCGCGCGGCCCTCGCCCCGGGCCCGTCCGCCGTCTCGCTGCCAGCCGGCGGCGGGTCGGGGTTGCCGGTGCCAGGCGGTTGCTCCGCCGCGCCGGCCCCCGAGGTCCCGTCCTGCATGGCCCCATGATGCCCGGCGGTGCCCCCGCTCCTGGCGACGAGCGCCGCCCCCCACGGGCGGGGGGTGGCGCTCGTGCCGCGATGGGGGAGAATCGCGCCGTGGCCGCAGCAACGAAGACGCCGAAGCTCGATGCGGTGGGCGCGGAGGCGGTCGACGCCGCCCTGGCCGCGCTGCTGGCCGACGTGCCGGCCGGGGACGTCGGGGAGCACCTGGGCCAGCAGGCCGACGGCCCGAAGGTGGTGACCCACTTCTTCGCCTGCCTGCGCGCCGGCTACCGCGGCTGGCGCTGGGCCGTCACGGTTGCCCGCGCTCCGCGGCAGCGCTCGGTCACCGTCGACGAGATCGTGCTGCTCCCGGGGGACGAGGCGATCCTGGCTCCGGAGTGGCTGCCGTGGCGTGAGCGGATCCGCCCGGGCGACCTCGGTCCGGGCGACATCCTGCCCGCCGACGAGGACGACCACCGGCTCGCCCCGGCGTACACCGCCGACGACGAGGTGGTCGACGCCGACTCGGTCAAGGAGGTCGCCGACGAGCTGGGCCTGGGCCGGGTCCGGGTGCTGTCCCGGGAGGGCCGCGAGCTGGCAGCGCAGCGGTGGTACGACGGCAGCCACGGCCCCGACACCGCGCTGGCCCGGTCGGCGCCGGCGACCTGCGGGACCTGCGGCTTCATGGTCCGGCTGGCTGGACCGCTGTCGCAGCTGTTCGGCGTGTGCGCGAACGCGTACGCCAACGACGACGGGAGGGTGGTGTCGTCCGACCACGGCTGCGGCGCGCACTCCGAGGCGCGGCTGCACCAGCGGCACCTCCCACTGCCCCTGCCCGAGCCGGTGCTGGACACGCTGAGCTGGGACGACCTGGAGACCTTCTGAGGCCGTGGACGCTCCCATGGACCGCCAAGCCGTGCCGGCCGACCCGCCGCGGCCCTCTCCCGAGGACGCCGAGGGCGCCGGGGACGCCCGGGACGCCGAGGAGGTCGTGACCGGGGTGCGGCCGCTGGACGTCGACGGCACCCGGACGGTGCTGGTCGGCACGCTGCTGTGGGCGGCGGCGTTCTGCGTGCTGCTGCCGTTCTGGGACCGGCTGGAGGCGCAGGGCCGGCTCTGGTGGCTGTGGACCTGCCTGGTCGGGGTCGGCCTCGGGATCCTCGGGTGGGAGCACTGCCGCCGGAGGGCTCGGCGGCGGCTGGTGCGGGCGGCGACCCGGGACTGACTCCCATGGTGCCCGGGGAGTCTGCCGCTTCCCACGGTCCTCGCCCGATGCCCGGCGCTTCCCACGACGATCCGCCACTGACCACGAGGCGTCCGTCGTGGGAACCGGCAGAACATCTCGATCCCATGGGAAACAGCCCCCACCCCCGCCCGGAATACTTAGCAAGGGTAATGAGTTACGCCGAGCGACATGACTCCCACAGCCCACGACCTCGCGCACGCGGACTCGGGCCTGGCGGCCGAGCTGAGGCTGGCCGTGGCCCGGCTGAGCCGGCGGCTGCGCAGCGAGCGGGACGCCGCCAACGAGCTCAGCGTCGGCCAGGTGGCCGTGCTCGCGACTCTGTTCCGCGACGGTGAGACGACAATCGGGCAGCTGGCCGCGCTGGAGCGGGTACAACCCCCGTCGATGACCCGAACCGTGACCTGCCTGGAGGAGGGCGGCTACGTCACCCGGCGGCCGGCCGACGACGACCGTCGCCAGGTGGTGGTCAGCCTCGCCGAGAAGGGCGCCGACACGCTGGCCGCCGACCGGAGGCGCCGCGACCGCTGGCTGGCGTGCCGCATGAGGGAGCTGTCCGCCGAGGACCGCGCCGTCCTGCGGCAGGTGGTCCCGATCCTGGAGAGACTGGCGAACGCTTGAGTCCCACCTTCCGTGCCCTCTCGGTCCGCAACTACCGCCTGTACGCCGCCGGCGGGGTGGTGTCGAACGTCGGCACCTGGATGCAGCGGGTCGCCCAGGACTGGCTGGTCCTGCAGCTGACCGGGGGCAGCGGCACCGCCCTGGGCATCACCACCGGCCTGCAGTTCCTGCCCATGCTGCTGCTGTCGCCGTACGCCGGCGTCGTGGCCGACCGGTTCCCCAAGCGCCGGCTGCTCCAGGTCACCCAGGCCATGATGGCGGTGCCCGCGCTCGTTCTCGGCCTGCTCGCCGTCACCGGCGTCGCCGAGCCCTGGCACGTCTACGTGCTGGCCTTCGCGTTCGGGGTCGGCACCGCCTTCGACGCGCCGGCGCGGCAGTCGTTCGTCAGCGAGATGGTGGGTCCGAACCACCTGGCCAACGCCGTCGGCCTGAACTCCGCGTCGTTCAACCTGGCCCGCATCGTCGGGCCCGCACTGGCCGGCCTGCTGATCGCCGCCCTCGGTTCGGGCGTCCAGGCCACGGGCGCGGTGATCCTGGCCAACGCGGCGAGCTACGCCGCCGTCGTCCTCGCGCTGCAGCGGATGCGCACCTCCGAGCTGGACAGCCCCGAGCCCGTCGAGCGGTCGCCGGGCCTGCTCCGCGAGGGCGTGCGGTACGTCGGCAACCGCCGCGACCTCCTGCTGGTGCTGGGCATCGTGTTCTTCGCGGGGACGTTCGGCCTCAACTTCCAGATGACCTCGGCCCTGATGGCCACCGAGGTCTACGGCAAGGGCGCGGGGGAGTACGGCATCCTCGGCTCGACCCTGGCCATCGGGTCCCTCACCGGTGCGCTGCTCGCGGCCCGGCGGGAGCGGCCCGGCCTGCGCCTCGTGGTCGCTTCAGCGCTGGCGTTCGGCCTGTCCGTCGTCGCCGCCGGGCTGATGCCGACCTACCTCGCCTTCGCCGCCTGGACCCCGGTCACCGGCATCACCGCGCTGACCATGATCACCGCGGCGAACGCCACCGTGCAGCTGAGCACCGCGCCGGCGTTCCGCGGCCGGGTGATGGCGCTGTACATGATGATCTTCATGGGCGGCACCCCCCTCGGCGCGCCGGTCATCGGCTGGGTCGGCGAGGAGTTCGGCGCCCGGTGGACCCTCGTCGG
>JBIOYO010000228.1:0-2537 GCA_044870175.1 Nocardioidaceae bacterium
ATCGGGGTTGTGGGCGCCGGTCGAGTCGGTGCCGTTCTCGCCGCCGCACTCCGCAGTGCCGGCCATGACATCGTCGCCGTCGCCGGTGAGTCCGACGCGTCCCGGGGCCGAGCCGCGGCGCTCCTGCCCGGCGTCGCGGTCCGCAAGCCCACCGCGGTCGCGCGGGCGTGCGACCTGCTGCTGCTGACCGTCCCCGACGACATGCTCGGCAACGTCGTCACCCAGCTCGCGGCCTCCGGCGCGATCGGCGAGGGTCAGCTGGTGGCGCACACCTCGGGGCGGCACGGGCTGTCAGTGCTGCGTCCGGCCGCCGACGTCGGCGCGCAGGTGCTCGCGCTGCACCCGGCGATGACGTTCACCGGGACGCACGTCGACCTACCGCGCCTGGCCGGGTGTGCCTTCGGGGTCACCGCGGACGAGCCGGTCGCCGTGGCGACGGCGGAGGTGCTGGTGTCCGACCTGCGGGGCCGGCTGGTCCGGGTGCCCGAGTCCAAGCGCACGCTCTACCACGCCGGGCTCGCCCACGGCGCCAACCACCTGGTCACCCTGGTGTCCGAGGCGATGGAGCTGCTGCGGGAGTCCGGCGCCGACGATCCCGCGGTCACCCTGCGCCCGCTGCTCACCGCCGCCCTGGACAACGCGCTGAGGGCCGGTGACGACGCGCTGACCGGACCCATCGTCCGCGGGGACGTCGAGACCGTGCGGGCGCACCTGCGCGACATCGCCGCCACCGCTCCCGACACCCTGCCGTCGTACGTCGTGATGGCCCGCGCCACCGCGAACCGTGCCGCCCTCGACGGCCGGCTGCTGCCGATCCGGGCCGCGAAGCTGGTCGGCATCCTGGGCGACGCCCTGCCGATCCCGACGCCGCCCATCCCCTCGCCGAGCGTCTCTTCGCCGACCGTCCCGACGGCCCGTCCGGCGGGCCCGCGGCCCGGCGGCGACCGGTGACCGAGCCGGTCGTCGCGCGCACCCGCGCCGAGCTGGCCGCCGCCGTCGAGCTGGTGCGCAAGGCGGGTGGTCAGGTCGCCTTCGTGCCGACCATGGGCGCCCTGCACGCCGGCCACGCCTCCCTGTTCGCCGAGGCCCGCCGCCGCGTCACCAGCGCGGACGCGGTCGTGGTGTCGATCTTCGTCAACCCGCTGCAGTTCGGTCCGGGGGAGGACCTCGAGCGCTACCCCCGCAGCCTGGACGCCGACCTCGCGGTGTGCGCAGCCGAGGGCGTCGACGTGGTGTTCCATCCGGCCGTCGAGGAGGTCTACCCCGGGGGTGACCCGGTCGTGACCGTCGACCCCGGGCAGGACCGGTGGCGGCTGGAGGGGGCGTCGCGGCCGGGCCACCTCCGAGGCGTCGCGACCGTCGTGGCGAAGCTGTTCGGCCTGGTCCGTCCGGACCTCGCCGTGTTCGGGCAGAAGGACTACGAGCAGCTCGTGCTGGTCCGGCAGATGGCCGCGGACCTCTGCATGGGCGTCGACGTGGTCGGCGCGGCCACGGTCCGGGAGCCGGACGGGCTCGCGATGTCGTCTCGCAACAGGTACCTCTCCCCGGAGGACCGCGCGTCGGCCCTCGCGCTCAGCCGTGCCCTGGCCGCGGGAGCAGCAGCGTCCCCCCAAGGCCGCCGGGCGGTCCTGGACGCCGCCGGGGCGGTGCTCGCGTCCGAGCCGGGGGTCTCCGTGGACTACCTGGAGCTCACCGCGCCCGACCTGACCGCCCCCCCGGAGCGCGGCGAGGCCCGCCTGCTGGTCGCCGCCCGGGTCGGCGGCACCCGGCTCATCGACAACGTCGCCGTACACCTCGGGGAGGGCTGAGAGGAGGGCGGCGATGCTGCTCTGCGCCGACATCGGCAACAGCCACACCACCGTGGGCCTGCTGGTGGACGGTGACGTGCTGGACCACTGGCGGGTGGCCACCGACGAGCGCCGCACGGCCGACGAGTGGGGGGCACTGGTCCGCTCGCTGCTCGACCACTCGGTGGTGGCCGAGCCGCTCGACGGGGTCGCGGTGTGCAGCACCGTCCCCGCCGTCCTGCACGAGTGGAGGGAGATGCTGCGCACCTACTACGGCGACGTGCCCCACGTCGTGGTGGAGCCCGGCGTCCGCACCGGCGTCCCGGTGCTCATGGACAACCCCAGGGAGGTCGGGTCGGACCGGATCGTCAATGCGCTGGCGGCCGCGCAGCTGTTCGGCGGGCCGGCGATCGTCGTCGACTTCGGCACGGCCACCACGTTCGACGTGGTGTCGGCGCGCGGGGAGTACCTCGGTGGCGCCATCGCCCCGGGCATCGAGATCTCCTTGGAGGCCCTCGGCCGCCGCGGTGCCCAGCTGCGCAAGGTGGAGCTGCTCCGCCCCCGGTCGGTCATCGCCAAGAACACCGTCGAGGCGCTGCAGAGCGGGGTCCTCTACGGCTTCGCCAGCCAGGTTGACGGCATCGTCGCCCGGATGACCGCCGAGCTCCGCCTCGGCCCGGACGACGTGAAGGTGATCGCGACCGGTGGTCTCGCGTCCCTCGTCCTCGACGAGTGCACCCGGGTCACCCA
>JBIOYO010000229.1:0-3640 GCA_044870175.1 Nocardioidaceae bacterium
CGCGCGCCGTCGGCCGCAAGGCGACGCGCGACCGCCTCGCCCATGCCCCGGCTCGCGCCGCTCACCAGCGCGACCCGTCCGTCGAACCGCCCTGCGGGCGCGCTCACAGCAGCGGCCTCCCCATCACTGCGCCAGAATATGCACAATCGATATTTGCTGACAAGGCCCAGGCGCCGGGTCGTACTCGCTCGCCGCTGGTTGAGCCGGGATCCCTGCGCTGGTTGAGCCGACGAACGAAGTGAGGCGTGTCGAAACCAAGGCGACTGGTGGCAGGGTCCCAGCCCACCCTCCCGAGGTTTCGACACGGTCTCGCCTAGCGGCGCAGGCGGGCTCAACCATCGCGCGGCGTGGTCGCTTCGTTCGGCGGGGGCTCGACCGGCTCAACCATCGGCGGGCACAGGTCGACCCTCGCCTCACTCGCGGCGGCCCAGCTCCTCGGTGACGCTGACCACGGTGAGCTCGAGGTGCTGGCGGGTGGCGCGGCGGGCGGCCACGGGGTCGTTGGCCTGGACCGCAGCGAGGATGTCGTCGTGCTCGTGCTCCACGTCGCCGGTGGGGACGACACGTTCGGCGTACAGCTCGAGGTAGGCCTGCGACGCCAGCCGCAGCTGGTCGATCAGCTCCACCAGGTGCTGCCGGCGCGACAGGGCGTACACCGACATGTGGAAGCGGTGGTTGAGGTCGACGTAGCGCTCGGGGTCCCGGCAGCTGCGCATCTCCGCGATCAAGGCGCGGAGGGGGGCAGCGTCCGCCGGCTCGAAGTTGACGGCGGCCCGCTCGGCGGCCAGGCACTCCAGCGCCACCCGGATCTCGTAGTGCTCCTCCAGGTCCTCCACGGTGGGCACGAACACCGTCGCGCCGCGCTGAGCGTGCACCCGGACGAGTCCTTGATGCTGCAGCAGCCCGAAGGCCTCACGCACCGGCGTCGTGCTCACCCCGAACCTGCGGGCCAGCTCGACCTGGCGCAGCTTCTCACCCGGGCCGAACCGGCCGGCCACGATGTCGGCGCGAACCGCCGCGGCGATGGCAGCGGCGGTGGTGCGGGCGGCGGGGAGGTCCTCAGGCGTCGTGCCGACCTGCCGCTGCACGATGGGCGTCGCGTCGACCATGGCCCCTCTCACGCTCGTCGCCTGACGTAAGAATAGGCGCAGTCTCCTGCGCGGGGCCCCTCGCGGTGCCGGGCGCCGACGGGCAGGCGACCGCTCGCCTGGCTCGCGACGACGAAAGGGAGTCACGTGCGCATCGCCGAGATTCACATGTACGAGATGGAGCTGCCGGTGACCGGGAAGCTCTACCGGTTGTCCCTGGGCTCGTACGCGGCGTTGGACTCCACCATCGTCGAGGTCGTCTCCGACACCGGCAGGTCCGGGTGGGGGGAGACGTGTCCGGTCGGTCCGACGTACCAGCCCGAGCACGCGCTGGGCGCTCGTGCGGCCCTCCACCAGATGGCGCCGAGCCTGGTCGGCAGGACGGTGACCGGTCCGCTCGAGATGCGCCGTTGGATGGACGGTCTGCTGAACGGGCACAGCTACGCGAAGGCCGCGATCGACATCGCGCTGCACGACCTGATCGGCAAGGAGCACGGCATGCGCGTGTGCGACATGCTGGGCGGCGCCACGAGTGAGCGGGTGCCGTCGTACTACGCGCTGTCCGTCGACGAGCCGGACGAGGTCGCCCGGGCTGCGGTCGAGAAGATCGCCCAGGGCTTTCCGCGGCTTCAGCTCAAGGTCGGTGGACGACCGGTCGAGCTCGACATCGAGACGATCCGCAAGGTGTGGGAGGCGACGGGGTGCACCCGGCTCTCGGTCGACGCCAACCGGGCTCTCACCACGCGCGACGTCCTCCGCATCGGACGGGAGTGCGCCGACATCCCCTTCGTGTTCGAGCAGCCCTGCAACACCATGGAGGAGATCGCCGCGATCCGCGGGCAGCTGCACCATGCGATCTACCTCGACGAGAACACCGAGAACCTGAGCAGCGTGCTGCGAGCGATCTCGCTCGGGGTCTGCGACGGGTTCGGGCTCAAGGTCACGCGGCTGGGCGGCCTCACCGGCTTCGCGACGGTCAGGGACGTGTGCGAGGCGCGTTCGATGCCGCACACCTGCGACGACACGTGGGGAGGAGACATCCTGGCAGCGGCATGCGTTCACATGGGCGCAACGGTGCAGCCGCGCCTGCTCGAGGGGGTCTGGCTCGCGCAGCCGTACATGGCCCTCCACTACGACTCGGGCAGTCCGGTCCGCGTCGAGGACGGCCACATCGCAGTGCCGACCGGGCCGGGTCTCGGCGTCGTTCCCGACGACGGCGTCTTCGGCGCCCCCGTCGCATCCTTCGGATAGCGCCGGACGACAGGTCCTGGTCGCACGATCAGGCGAGGTCCGGCCGGAGTGGTGACACGGCGGTCAGGCCGCCGTCGATGGTGAAGCACTGGCCGGTGACGAAGGCGGCCTCGGGTGAGGCCAGCATGCCGGTCACCCTCTCATCTGCTGGTCACATCCGCGTCAGCCGGACTCGACGACGTACACGACCCCGTCCTCGACGCGCACCTCGTGGGTGCGGACGGGCAGCTTGGCGGGCGGCCCGACCACGGCACCGGTGCGCAAGTCGAAGCAGGACTCGTGCAGCGGGCACTCCACGAGGTGTCCCTCGACCCAGCCGTCGGCCAAGGAGGCGGCCTGGTGGGTGCAGGTGTCGTCGACGGCGTACAGCGCGTCGTCGTCGGTGCAGAACACCGCGATGGGCACCGAGGCGACCACCACCTTGACCTCACCGGGACCCAGGTCCGCCCGTGCGCACACTCGCAGCACTCTCGCTCCTCTCCTGACCACGAGGCTGTCCCGCACAGCGGGACGGGTCACCCTACACTTGGCGCGTGCCGGAGGACCTCGCCCGCCGCGACGACAACGTGCGCTCGGTCGACCGGGCGATCTCGATCCTCCAGGTCCTCGCCGGCCGGGGCCCGCTCGGGGTGTCCGAGATCGCCAAGGCGGTCGGAGTGCACAAGTCGACGGCCTTCCGACTGGTCGCCACGCTGGAGAACCGCGGCCTGGTGCTGCAGGGCCAGGACCGAGGGGAGTACCGGCTCGGGGCCGGCGTGGTCCAGCTCGCCAGCGGGGTCACGTCGCACCACGACCTGATCCTCGTCTCGCGCGCGACGACCCAGGAGCTGGCCGAGACCGTGGGGGAGACGGTCAACGTGTCGATCCACGACGGCGAGGCCGTGATCAGCATCGACCAGCACACCGGGCCCTCCACCATCACCACCGTGAACTGGGTCGGCCGCCGGGCGCCGATGCACGCCACCGCCGCAGGCAAGGTGTTCCTGGCCTTCCCCGACGACGCCGGCCGGCCCGCCGAGCCGGCCGAGCTCACGACGTACACGCCCCGCACGATCACCGACCACGCGATGCTGCGAGCTCAGCTGGCACAGGTGCGCGAGCGCGGCTGGTCGCTGTGCGTCGAGGAGCAGGAGGACGGGCTGGTCGCGGTCGGCGCACCCGTCCGGGACGCAACCGGTGCGGTCGTGGCCGCGATCACCGTCTCCGGGCCGACGTTCCGCATGACCGAGGGGACGGTGGCCGGGATCGCCGAGCACGCCGTGGCGGCCGCCGACGAGATCGCATTCCGCAACGGCCTGCCG
>JBIOYO010000230.1:0-3512 GCA_044870175.1 Nocardioidaceae bacterium
CGCGGACCTCCGGACCGCCTGGTCCGGCGAGGCGCTGAGCGAGGACACCCGGCCGGTGTCCCCGCCCCCGGTGCAGAACCCGATCCCGATCCTGGTCGGCGGCAGCACCGCCGCCACCCTGCGACGGATCGTCGAGCACGGCGTCGGCTGGACCGCGGGCGGCTTCCCGCCCGACGCCGTGGCGGAGTTCGCCGCGAAGGTCCGCGACGCCTGGCGCGACGCTGGCCGCGAGGGGTCCCCGCGTATCGCCGCGCTCGTCTACTTCAGCCTCGGTGACGTCGAGGCGCGCTCCCGGGCCTACCTGCTGGACTACTACCAGCCCATGGGTACGGAGGTCGCGGAGATGATCGCCGGCAGCGCGCTGCGCTCGCCCGATGCGGTGCGCGGCGCCCTGAAGGCCTACGAGGACGCCGGCGTCACCGAGCTGGTTCTCGACCCCACCGTCAGCGACCCGGACCAGGTGGAACGTCTCGCGGAGGTCGTGTTCGCCAGCGCCGGCTGATCCTCCGCCGCCGACGGGCAGCCAGAGCCGGGGTCGGTCAACCCAACCGGTCGAGCAGCCACGACGGCCGCTGCACCGTGCCACCGGCCACCCGGACCCGGTCCTGCAAGGCACGGTCCGCGGTGACCGCAACGACCTCGTGCCCAGCCTCGGCGTAGGACGCGACCTGGTCGACGATCGCGTCGTCCCCCGACCGCGGCGCGTGCACCGTGCGCACGGTGCCGGCGCGCCCCTCGCCGCCGCCGAGCCGCGCCTTGCCCTCCAGCACCAGCACCACCTCGTCGGCCGGTAGGGTCGCCCGCACCAGCCGGTCGCGGAGCAGCCGGGCCGACCCCGCCCGGTCCCGCCACCACCCGTCCGGCCGGCTGCCCACCACGTTCGCCCCGTCGACGACCAGCACCCGCACCCATCCCACCCTAGGCCGCTCGTGGGGCTGTCGAGCCGTCGTGTCTGCTCCGCGTGGGGCTGTCGAGCCGTCGTGTCCGCTCGTGCATTCTGGCTCGGTTGCGACGCGTCGGGCCCGATGGGGGGTGCGGATGCGACGGGTCGGCGGTCAGGCGGACTCGAACCAGGGGTGGCGCAGGTCGTAGAAGGTGGCCCCTTGCATGGCATACTCCAGCTCGGCACGGACCTCCTCAGGGGGCTCCTGGGACTCGCCGCGCCGGGCGCTCTCCTCGTCGGTGAAGGCCACGGTCTGGGTGAAGGTGCCGTCCTTCTCGAGGGCCAGCGTGGCGCCCAGGATCTCCGGACGCATGGCGTGCAGCTCGTCGTCGTGGGCGCCCATGGCCTTGAGCCGGTCGACGTCGTCCACCTTGCCGCGGATGACCTGGACGAAGCCGGCCTCGTCGGAGCCGCCGCCGAGCATGACAGTGACGTCGTCACAGTCGTGGAACTCCACCGAGCCCTCCATCAGGGCCGCCATCCGCTCGGCCCAGGCAGCCTGCTCGGGTCGCGCGGAGTTGGCCATCGCGGCCTCGCGCGAGGAGAACCGCACCACCCCGACGAACATGTCGTCGTCGGTGAAGCCGTAGGTCCCGCCGAGCCAGCCGGTCGCGCCGCCGCTCAGCTGCTCGCGCCACTCGCGGGCGAGGGCCCGGAGCTCGTCCTGCCGGGTGCACCGGCCCTGGATCACCTGGATGAACACATCAGCCTCCTTCGTCGCGGGCCGCCTCGCCCGGACCGAGGTGGTCAGATGTCCGACCGGTCACACTATTCCTGCCGGGCGAGGGAGGTCCATGGCGCAGACGGGCCAGCCCGGACGCACCACGCGCCCCGCGGGTCGCTCGTCAGAAGGGGAGCGAGCCGAGGGGGGCGACCGCGGTGCCGGAGCGTTCGCACACCCAGTGCGGGTCGGGGCCGCCAAGCTCGGGGTGGATGAACAGGGCGTGGGGGTCGGTCCCGCCGCCGTCGTCGCACTGCCGGCACAGTGGCCATCGGCCGGCCCGGTCCAGAACCGCGTCCTGGACGTCCTGCGCGACCAGCCCCGCGACGTACGCCCGGCCCTCGGCCCACTGCGAGGCCCACCACCTGCGCGTGGCCACCGCCTCCTCCAGCGCCGACACCGTGGCCGCGTCCGCTGCGCCGGTGACCTCCAGGTCGTGCAGCACCAGAGCCCTCGCGACGAGTACGACGTCAGGCGCGGTGTCCCCGGATGTCACGATGTCCATTGTGAGCACGCCCGATCAAGCCGCCCGGCTCGCCGTGGCGGTTGCCCGGGCCGCCGACGTGCCGGGTGCCCAGGAGGGTGGCGCCGACCTGCTGCACCTGGCCGGCCCGGACGGCCTGTCGCCCGCTCCGGTGACCGTGTCGGAGGTCTGCCGGGGCTCCGACGTCCCGGTGCGGGTGCTGCTGCGGCTCTCCGAGGGCTACTCCACCACGGGGGGTGAGCTGGTCCGGCTGGCCGGGCTGGCGGAGTCGTACCTGGCCGCCGGAGCCTCGGGGCTGCTGTTCGGCTTCCTCGACGCGGACCTGGAGATCGACCGCGCCGTCTGCACCGAGCTCGCCGAGCGGCTCCCCGGCGTGCCGTGGACCTTCGACCGGGCCTTCGACGCGGCCCTCATGGCCGACCGGGCGTGGCGGCAGGCGGCCGCGCTGCCCCGGTGCGACACGGTCGTGTCGGCGGGGTCGCCGCGTGGTGTCGAGGCGGGTGCCGCGGACCTGGTCGCGCGGGCGTCGGGTGACCCCGCCGTGGCCCGGCTGCTCATGGCCGGCGGGCGGATGGCGGCCGAGCAGGTGCCGTGGCTGGCCCGGGCCGGGGTGCGCCGCTTCCTGGTCGGTACGTCGACCCGGCCGGGCCGCTCGGACAAGGCGTACGTCGACGCGAAGCTGGTGCGGTCCTGGCGGCTCCTCGTCGACGACGCGGTCGACCGCGCGACCCGGCAGCACGAGACGGAGGGACCGGCCGGGGACCGATGACCGTCCTGATCGACCCGCCCTCGGTGCTCGCACACGGCCGGTTCTGGTCCCACCTGGTCAGCGACACGTCGTATGAGGAGCTGCACGTGTTCGCGGCCCGGGCCGGGGTCCCCCGGCGAGGCTTCGACCGAGACCACTACGACGTCCCGGGTGACCTCTACGACGCTCTGGTGGCGATGGGTGCGGTGCCCGTCTCGAGCCGTGAGCTGGTCATACGGCTCGCCGGGTCGGGGCTGCGGATGCGGAAGTCCACCTCGCTCGGCCGACGGCGCGTCGGCAGGCCCCTGGTGCGGCCACCCCGGCTGCGGACCGGTGACACCGTCGCGGTCGTGGCCCCGGCCGGACCGGTTCCGCAGGACCGGCTCGACCGGGGCCTGGCCGTGCTGCGCGAGTGGGGGCTGGTGGTCCGGGAGGGCGAGCACGTGCGGTCGCGGCACCGCGACCTCGGCTACCTCGCCGGCACCGACAAGCAGCGGGCCACCGACCTCATGCGGGCCTGGCGGGACCCCGAGGTGCGCGCGGTGTTCGCGGCACGGGGCGGCTACGGCGTGCACCGGATGCTCGACCTGCTCGACCACGACGCGATGGGCCGCGC
>JBIOYO010000231.1:0-8293 GCA_044870175.1 Nocardioidaceae bacterium
AGCTTCGCGTTGGCCAGCAGCTGCGCGCGATCGTCACTGAGGACACCGTGTCCGTGACCCTTCTTCGCCGCCTGATCGAGGAGGCGGAACAACGCGAGGAAGATCGGCATCTGCACGAGGATCGGCAGGCACGAGGAGAACGGGTTGGTCCCGGTCTCCCGGTACAGCGCCATCGTCTCCTGGGTGAGCCGCTCGCGATCGTGGCCGTACTTCTTCTGCAGCTCCTTCACCTTGGGCTGCAGCAGCTGCATGTTCCGGCTGGACTTGATCTGCTTGACGAACAGGGGGATCAGCGCCGCCCGGATGACCAGGGTCAGTCCGATGATCGAGAACGCCCACGCGGCCCCCGAGTCGGGGTCCAGGAAAGTTGACAGCAGGTTGTGGAAGCCGGCGAGGATCACCGAGGTGACCCAGTACAGCGGCCACAGGATCGCGCTCCCGATCTCCTTCAGGGCGTCCATCGCTCAGGCTCCTACAGTCCGGGTCGGCCGCCGCCGCGGCGCGGCGTCCGGCCCAGGGCGGGCCGGGGGAACGGGGTCGTAGCCGCCCGGCGCCCATGGGTGGCACCGGGCGACGCGGCGCACCGCGAGCCAGCTGCCACGGAGGCTGCCGTGCACCGTCACCGCCTCCAGAGCGTAGGCCGAGCAGGAGGGATGGTAACGACACACCTGGCCGTAGAGCGGGCTGATAGCGAAGCGGTAGGCCCGGAGCAGGCCGATCAGAACGTGCTTCACGACGCCACCGATGCCGGTTCCCGAGGGGTGCCCAGCCGGGACAGGCACCGGTCCAGGTCGTGGGCGAGGTTAGCGGCGCTGCTGCTCGCCGCGCTGGGCAGGGCGCGCAGGACGACGCTGCAGCCTGGGGGCAGCACGGCGAGCCGTGGCCGGACCAGATGCCGCAGCCGGCGCTTCACCCGGTTGCGCTGCACCGCGGTGCCCACCTTCCGGCCGACCACCAGACCCACGCGGACCGGCGCCTCCGCGCCTCCGTCCGGTCCCAGGAGGACGTGGGCGACGACCGTGCGGCTGCCGGCACGCCGGCCTCGACGGACGGTCTCGGAGAAGAGGCGGCTCGAGGTGAGCCGGTGCTGCGACGGGAGCACGGCGCGAGAAGTCCTTGCGGACCGCTCAGACCGCCAGGCGCTTGCGGCCCTTGCTCCGGCGGGAGGACAAGATGGCGCGCCCGGCGCGGGTGCGCATGCGCAGGCGGAAACCATGTGTCTTGGCGCGGCGACGGTTGTTCGGCTGGTACGTACGCTTGCTCACGGCGGTCTCCGGTGTCGGCGGTGGACGAGATCATCGGGGCCCGAACCCCGCCGGGTGCTCGCCGGCTGCTAGTCATCCCGGACGACCTGCAACAGCGCCTCGTCGACGGGTGAAGGCACGCGGCACCGCACGACCTGCTCGGACCGCTCAACGGTACGTGAGCCCCTCCTGGCGGTCAAACCTGGTGGGTCACGCCGTGCCGGACCAGCTGTGGACAACCCTTGCTGCGCGCGTTGAGGGGTTGTTAGCGTGCCGCATCCCGACTTCCCCGCGGACCGGCTCTGTCCCCCGGCAGTCCTCGCACCTCTGAGCAGGCCCGCCTCGGCAGTACGGCCCACCCACTTGCAGGGCATGCCGGAGAACGGTGCATCTCGAAAGCGGTGGGGATTGACATGCACAGGTTGTGGACAACTGTGTGGACGGCTGGGCTCGTGAGCCTCGCTGCCTGGCGCGCCGGAGTCCAGCTGGCCGGTGCTTGTCGGGCGGTGTGTGAACGGCGTGGTACGGCGTGGTGCGGCAACGACACGGAAGTTGGTGGACATCCCGGTGGACGACCAGACCGGCACGCGGAGTCTCCAGAACCCCTGGGAGGCCGACGGCACCGAAGGGACCGATGCCCCCCGGCGCGCCGCCGACCCGCCTGCCCCGACGGCCCGGCCGGCCTCGGGTCGAGTGCGCCTCCCGGGGCCGTCAGGAGCCGCCATGGGGCCGGCTGCGGTCTCCGTCGACGACCTTGCCCTGGTCTGGCGACGTCTGGTCGACGACCTGCCGCCGATGCAGCGGGCCTGGCTGGAGACCAGCCAACCGCTTGGACTGCACGAGAGCACCGCGATCGTCGCGGTCGGCGACGAGTTCACCCGCAGCCAGATCGAGGGCCGGCTGCGGACCCGGCTGGAGGACGCCTTGGGCAGCGCGTTCTCCCAGCAGATCCGGATCGCGGTCCGCGTGGACCCCGAACGAGCTCCTGCCGGCGACCCGATGGGGGCGGCTCCGGTGCCCGAGCAGACAAGTCACCCCCTCGACATGTCGACAAGCCGACCCGGGGAGCTACCGTCCGGGCCGTCCCGCCCCGTCGGCAGCGTGGTGGAGACCCGGCTGAACCCGAAGTACCTGTTCGAGACGTTCGTGATCGGGTCCGGCAACCGGTTCGCCCACGCCGCTGCCGTTGCCGTGGCCGAGGCACCCGGCAAGGCCTACAATCCGCTGCTGGTCTACGGCGACTCCGGCCTCGGCAAGACCCACCTCCTCCATGCGATCGGGCACTACGTCCGCAACCTGTTCACCGGGGTGCGGGTGCGGTACGTCTCCAGCGAGGAGTTCACCAACGAGTTCATCAACGCCATCCGCGACGACAAGACGGCGACGTTCCAGCGCCGCTACCGCGACGTGGACGTGCTGTTGATCGACGACATCCAGTTCCTGGAGGGAAAGATCCAGACCCAGGAGGAGTTCTTCCACACGTTCAACACCCTGCACAACGCCAGCAAGCAGATCGTCATCTCCTCCGACCGCGCCCCGAAGCGGCTCGAGGCGTTGGAGGACCGGCTGCGCAACCGGTTCGAGTGGGGACTGATCACCGACGTCCAGCCGCCGGACCTGGAGACCCGGATCGCCATCCTCCGCAAGAAGGCGGCGACCGAGCGGATGACCGCCTCGCCGGAGGTGCTGGAGTTCATCGCCAGCAAGATCCAGACCAACATCCGCGAACTCGAAGGCGCCCTGATCCGGGTCACCGCATTCGCCAGCCTGAACCGCCAGCGGGTCGACGTGCCGCTGGCCGAGATCGTCCTGAAGGACCTGATCCCCGAGGGTGGCGAGCCGGAGATCTCCGCAAGCTTGATCATCGCCCAGACCGCGTCGTACTTCGGCATCTCGATCGACGACATCTGCGGTCCCAACCGGTCGCGAGCGCTGGTCACCGCACGCCAGATGGCGATGTACCTGTGCCGCGAGCTCACCGAGCTGTCGCTGCCCAAGATCGGCCAGCAGTTCGGCGGTCGCGACCACACCACGGTGATGCACGCCGACAAGAAGATCCGGGTGCAGATGGCCGAGCGGCGCAGCACCTTCAACCAGGTGACCGAGCTGACCAACCGGATCAAGCACCAGGCCCGCCAGTGACCGCGCAGGTCGAGCGGACGCGACGGTGTGGACGAGCCTGTGGACCGGGCCGTGCCGGAGGTGGAGACCCTGTGCACACGCCGGCGTACGCCGCCGCCGGCGACCCGTTCCTGCACACCGTCGGTGCGTCACCGGGCCGGTCGTCCACACCGGCGACCACCGGCGCGCTCGCGGCTGACCTGGGCGGACGCCGCTTGTCCCCAGCGTCCCCAGGTGCGACGACGATGACGGGCCATACTGTTCGCCCCACGTCCGCCGACCCTCTGCGGTCGCCCTGTGCTGTGGACGCAGCCCGATCGGGGGCGTGGGCTCGGTGCGATCCGATGCGGGTCCGGGTGAGACCGGGGCCTGGCGGACCTGCCGGCGAGGAGGCGTCCGTGACAGGATGCTCACCCGCGGACCGTAACGGTGAGAGGAAGGCGATCAGAGGGTGAAGTTCCGGGTCGAGCGCGACGTCTTGGCCGACGCCGTGGCATGGGCGGCGCGCGGCCTGCCCGTGCGGCCCAGCGTCCCTGTGCTCGCGGGGCTGCTCATCGAGACCGACGAGTCCGGGTCGGGGCTGGTGCTCTCGACCTTCGACTACGAGACGTCGGCCCGCGCCACCGTCCCCGCCGTCGTCGAGGACGAGGGACGGGCGCTGGTGTCCGGACGGCTGCTCGCCGACATCTGCCGCAGCCTGCCAGCGCAGCCCGTCGACGTGGGCATCGCGGGCGCGATGATCACCGTGACCTGTGGGTCGGCCCGGTTCAGCCTGCAGACGATGCCGGTGGAGGAGTATCCCAGCCTTCCAGGCATGCCGGCGGCGACCGGCAGCGTGCGCAGTGACGTCCTCGCGGCCGCGGTCGCGCAGGCGGTCACCGCCGCCGGCCGCGACGACATGCTGCCGGTGCTGACCGGGGTCCGGATCGAGATCGAGGGCAGCCACATCGCGCTGCTGGCCACCGACCGGTTCCGCCTGTCGCTCCGCGAGCTCCAGTGGGACCCCGGCACTACCGACGCGCATGCCGCCGCGCTGGTCCCGGCCCGGGTGCTCGCCGACACCGCACGCTCGCTCACCACGGGGACCGACGTGACCATCGCTCTCGCGGGGTCGGGCGCCGGGGAGGGGATCATCGGTTTCGAGGGCCACGTCGGCGCCGGGATCCGCCGCACCACCACGCGGCTGCTGGACGGGGAGTTCCCGAGGGTCCGCAGCCTGTTCCCCACCGCGCACACCACGGTGGCCCGGGTCGACCGGGCGGCCCTCGTCGACGCGGTCAAGCGGGTGTCGCTGGTCGCCGAGCGCAACACGGCGGTCCAGCTCGCCTTCGCCGACGGCACCGTGACCCTGGACGCCGGCAGCGGCGACGAGGCGCTTGCCACCGAACAGCTGGAGGCGCAGGTCAAGGGCGAGGAGCTGACCACCGGCTTCAACCCCCAGTTCCTCCTCGACGGCCTCACGGCGCTGCCCCAGCCGGTCGTCGAGCTGGCGTTCACCCAGCCCACCAAACCCGCCGTGATCAGTGGAGTGGCCGACCTCGACGCCGAGCCCGACACCGACTTCCGCTACCTGCTGATGCCGCGCCGGCTGCTCGGCTGACGCGTCCGACCGCGAGAGGACACGAGAGGAAGGCATCGACGTGGAGATCGGCCTGATCGGTCTGGGCAAGATGGGCGGCAACATGCGCGAGCGGATCCGCCGCGCCGGCCACACCGTCGTCGGCTACGACCGCAACCCCGACGTCCGCGACACCGACAGCGTCGAGGCGATGGTGGAGGCGCTGCCGAGCCCCAAGGTGGTCTGGGTCATGGTGCCGGCCGGCGAGCCGACCCGCGCGACCGTGCGCCAGCTCGGCGCCATCCTCGGTGAGGGCGACGTGGTCATCGACGGCGGCAACTCGCGGTGGTCCGACGATCTCGAGCACGGCGAGCTGCTCGCCGCCAAGGGCATCGGCTTCGTGGACTGCGGGGTGTCCGGCGGCGTGTGGGGCTTGGAGAACGGCTACGCGCTGATGGCCGGTGGCGACCGGGCGTACGTCGAGACCGTGCAGCCGATCTTCGACGCGCTCAAGCCCGAGGGTGAGTTCGGCTGGGTGCACGCCGGCGGGACCGGCGCCGGGCACTTCGCCAAGATGGTCCACAACGGCATCGAGTACGCCATCATGCAGGCCTACGCCGAGGGCTGGGAGCTGCTCCGGGCCGTCGAGGTGGTCGACAACGTCACCGACGTGTTCCGGTCCTGGCGCGAGGGCACCGTGATCCGGTCCTGGTTGCTGGACCTGCTGGTCGCCGCGCTGGACTCCGACGACGAGCTGGCCGGCATCCGCGGCTACGCCGAGGACTCCGGTGAGGGCCGGTGGACCGTCGAGGCCGCCATCGAGCACGCCGTCCCGATGAACATCATCGCCGGCTCGCTGTTCGCCCGCTTCGCCTCCCGGCAGGACGACAGCCCGGCGATGAAGGCGATCGCCGCGATGCGGAACCAGTTCGGTGGCCACGCCGTCCGCACCGAGGCACCGCCGACCACGGCCGACACCGACCGCACGCCGCCCACGACCGCCGACACCACTCGCCCGGCCGCCGCGAACACCCACGGCGAGTCCTGACCGACCTCCGTGCACGTCGCGCACCTGAGCCTGCACGACTTCCGGTCCTACGAGGCGCTGGACCTGGCCTGGACCCCCGGCGTGACCGTGCTGCTCGGCCGCAACGGGATGGGCAAGACCAACATCGTCGAGGCGGTCGAATACCTGGCCCGTCTCGGCAGCCACCGCGTCGCCGGTGACGCGCCCCTGGTCCGGCAGGGCGCCGCGCGGGCGGTGGTCCGGGCCGCCGTCGTCCGCGGCGACCGGCAGGCGCTGGTCGAGGTCGAGATCAACCCGGGGGCGGCCAACCGGGCCCGGGTCAACCGGTCCCCGGTGCCGCGCGTGCGCGAGGTGCTCGGACTGCTCCGCACGGTGCTGTTCGCCCCCGACGACCTGGCCCTGGTCAAGGGGGACCCCGGCGAACGGCGCCGGTTCCTCGACGACCTGCTGGTCCAGCGGGCCCCACGGCTGGCGGGCGTCCGCGCGGACTACGACCGGGCTCTGAAACAGCGCAACGCGCTGCTCCGCTCGGCCCGGCAGAACCGCGCCCGCCGCCGCCCCGACGACCACGTCGCCAGCACCCTGGACGTGTGGGACCAACACCTGTCTCGCACCGGCGCCGAGCTGGTCGCCGCCCGCCGGGGACTGGTCGCCGAGCTCGCCCCGTACGTCGCGCTGGCCTACGCCGCGGTCGCCAAGGACGCCGGTCGCGACGAGGCCACGATGCGCTACCAGCCCTCCTTCCCACTCCCTGCCGACACCCCCGCCGACGGGCAACCAGTCGTGCAGGACGCCCTGCTGGCCGAGCTGGAGCGGCGGCGGGCCGAGGAGCTCGACCGGGGGGTGACCCTGACCGGTCCGCACCGCGACGAGCTGGCGCTCGCCCTGGGCCCGCTCCCGGTCCGCGGCTACGCCTCGCACGGTGAGTCCTGGTCGTTCGCGCTGGCGCTGCGGCTGGCGTCGTACGACCTGCTCCGGGCCGGCGGTGACGACCCGGTCCTGGTCCTCGACGACGTCTTCGCCGAGCTGGACACCGGTCGCCGCGACCGGCTGGCGGACCTGGTCGCCGACGCCGAGCAGGTGCTGGTCACCGCCGCGGTGCCAGACGACGTGCCGGAGACGCTGAGCGGGGCGCGGTACCTGCTCGCCGACGGGCGGGTGAGCGCGGCATGACGGTCGAGGACGACACCGGCGACACGAGTCCGGCCGAGCCCCCCGGGGAACCCGGTGACCCTGGCGACCAGGACGACCATGACGACCATGACGACCGGGGTCTGGAGCTGGCCCGCAGCATCGCCCGCTCCCTGGCGAGCGGCAGCAGGGCGCGTCCGCGACGCCGCGACGGCTCACCGGCCCCCCGGCAGCGGTCGCAGCCCGGCCGCGGCACCGGAGCGCACCCCGACGACCGCGACCCCCAGCTCCTCGACGCCACCATCGAGCAGCTGGTGTCGGACCAGGGCTGGGCCACCGACGTCCGAGTGCACGGGGTGTTCACCCACTGGGACGCGATGGTGGGGCGCGAGGTGGCCCAGCACGTGCTCCCCGAGTCCTTCGAGCAGCACGAGGGCGGCGGCCGGCTCGTCGTGCGCACCGACTCGACCGCCTGGGCCACCCAGATGCGGCTGCTCGCGCCCGCCGTCCTGCGCCGGCTCAACGACGAGCTCGGCGCCGGCACCATCGCGGTGATCGACGTCCAGGGCCCGCACACGCCGTCATGGAAGCGCGGACGACGCTCGGTGCGGGACGGCCGGGGGCCTCGCGACACCTATGGCTGAGGGGGGCCTGAGGTATGGGGATCCGCCGACGACCCTCCGGCCCGCCCAGCCGGCCGTTGCGCCCTCCGGTGTGTGGGTCCGCCCGGGCCGCGGCCAGCGGCGGTGGCCGCACCGCGGGGGCGGTGACCACAGCGGTATGGGGATCCGCGCAGGGTCCGTCGGCGCGCCCAGCCGGCCGTTGTGGCCTCCAGAGGGGCCGTCCTGGTGCGAGATCCCCTCGGCCGGTGGATGACGCGCCGTGGTTTCCGCCCGTGGGCGGTAGACTCGACCGCTGGGTCGTCCCCCACTCCAGCCGGTCCGCGCGCCGGCCCCAGGGGCGACCTTCGTCATGTCTCTCGCCGACAGCAAAGGTACTTCGTGGCCGCCGACCCCCCCGTCCCGCAGCCCGGCCCGGCCATTCGCGACCACTCTGGCCCCGACCCCTCTGACCCGGACCACTCGGGCGACCCCGCGGCGTACGACGCCTCCGCCATCCAGGTGCTGGAGGGGCTGGAGGCGGTCCGCAAGCGCCCGGGGATGTACATCGGCTCCACCGGCGAGCGCGGCCTGCACCACCTGGTGACGGAGG
>JBIOYO010000232.1:0-3779 GCA_044870175.1 Nocardioidaceae bacterium
GTTCATCCATCCACGTACGACCGGGTTGATCATCGCGGCGAGGTCGGCTGCGTCGAGGTCGGTACGACGATGGAGTTGCCAGCGTCGCACCACCCGACTCATCTGGACCAGGGCTTCCTTGCTGACCGCGGGCAGGAACGAGGTGAACACGTTCCCGGCCCGGTCGCGTGCCGCGCGGGCGCGGAAGGTGTAGCCCAAGAACGTGAACGCGGTGTGCTGTTGACCGGCACTGGGGATGAGGACGATGGCGTCGTTCATCGTGAGGAGGTTGTTGGGGCATGAAGAGGCCCCGCCGGTGTGGTCGGCGGGGCCGTGATCTTCGTGTGGTCGGGTTGCTGTTCAGGTTGTCCGCGGGGTGCTCATTCTGCAGTGACTTCGGCGACGGCGGCTCTGGCGCTGGATTCGTCGACGATCGCCTTGTTGCCGGCGTAGGCGGCGACGAGGGCTTGGACGGCGAGGTTGTTCACCGCGCGTGGCAGTCCGCGGGAGACCTGGTGGATCAGCGCGGTTGCGTCGTCGCTGAACAGCGTGTCGGACCGGCCGGCCAGTTTGAGGTGGTGGGCCAGGTAGCTGGCTGTCTCGGCGTCGGTCATGCCGTTCATGGCGTAGCGCAGCGTGACCCGCTGGTCCAGGGCGGCGAAGGTGCCGAGCTTGATCCGCCGCCGCAGTGTCGGCTGCCCGACGAGCAGGCACGCGAACGGTGAGTGGCTGTCCATCTCGCTGTTGGTCAACAGGCGCAGCTCTTCGAGCTGGTCGGCGTCTAGGAGGTGGGCTTCGTCGAGGACGAGGATCGTGGTGCGGCCGCGTTCGTGTTCCTCGGCGGCGAGTAGGTCCATGGTCTGCGGGATCAACGCCGCCTTGTGGAAGCGGGGGACGCCGCCGAGGGCGGTGACGATGCAGCCGTAGAGGCCGCGCCCGCCGACGGCGGGGTTGCCGAGGTAGATCACCGTGTGCCGGCTGGTGTCGAGGGCGGCGAGGGCGGCGCGGACGGCGACGGTCTTGCCAGCGCCGACTTCGCCGGTGACCACGGCGAGGCCGCGTTCGCTGATGCACCAGCCGATGCGGGCGACGGCTTCGGCGTGAGTAAGGTGCCGGTGCAGCATCTGTGGCGCCAGCGCGCGGCCGAACGGCGTCTTGCTGAATCCGTAGTGCGACTTCAGTTTCTCGATCACGCCGTCACCTCGCCGTCGTCGTTGGTGGCCGAGACCTCGCCGTGGTCGCCGCCTGTGTCGGGGAGCTGCAGTTGGCCGGGATGATGTCCATCGGGTAGGTGGGAGTACTGCACCCGCTGGCCGAGTTCGGCGCTGTGCCGGGCTTCGACCAGGCGCAGGTAGTCGATGCCGGTCGGGGTCGGCGGCGGTGCGGTCTCCTCGGGCCGGGCCTTGGCATGCACGTGCCGCCCGATCCGGTGCGGCACCGCCTTGCCCATCGACCGGCCGTGCCAACGGACCTCGATCGTGGTGAGGTCGAACGGGTCGAAGACCAGTTCGACCTTCCGCCCGACCAGGGTCGCGTCGACTTCGTAGGTGTTGCCGTGCAGGCCGACGGTGGCGGTCTTGGTGACGGTGCGCCACTCAGACCACAAGAATGCCTCCCGCAGCTGCGCCGGTGAGGGCAGCGGGGGCGTGAGTACCGACCAGCGCTCGATCGGCGCTTGGCCGGTCTCGGAGTGCACCCGCCGGTGGTAGACGGTCTCCACCCACGCGCTGAACAGCGTGTTCAGCTGCACCATGTCGTCGAGTTCGCGGCCGGAGCCGATCTCGACGAGGAACTGCTCGCGCACCGTGCGGAACACCCGTTCGATCTTCCCTCTGCCGGCCGGCTGGCCCGGCTTGGAGTGCACGAGCCGGATCCCCAACGACGCGCACGCGCGCAGCAGCTGCCTGTCGACGAAGGCCGACCCGTTGTCGACGTAGATCGAGTCCGGGATGCCGCGGCTGGCGATGCCGGTGCGCAGTGCGGCCTGGAGTCGCACGGTGTCTTCGCGGCGGGCCCACCGGTAGCCGGTGAACAGCCTGCTGTGGTCGTCCAGGAACGCGAACAGGATCGCTTTGCGCCCGTTCACGGTCGGACCGTGCAGCGCGTCGCCGGTCCACCGCTGGTTCGGGGCGTCGGCCTCGAACCTGCCGAAGGCCTGCGGCGGCAGGCCGTGCGGCCGGGTGGTCAACTCCAGGCGCACGAAGTTCCGCTGCAGTGTCCGTTCGTCCGGCGACCAGCCGCAGTGCGCTCGCAGGATCGCCGCGATCTGCGCGGCGGTCCGTTCCGGGACTTCCTTCTTCAACGCCACCGCCAACTCGAGCACGTCGGCCGGTGTGCGGGGGGTGACCTTGCGCGGTGTCGGGACCAGGGCGTCGAACCCGCCGCGGCGCCAGTCCCGGATCCAGCGGTCGATCGTGGCCCGTGAGACCCGCACGGGGTGCCCGAACGGCCCCTCGTGCTCACCCTCGGCGAGAGCACGCACGATCCGGCCGCGCTGCTTCGTGCTCAACCGGCTGTCGGCGGCCTCCCGGATCAGGGAGTACCGGAACAGCCCGATAGCGCGGGCCCGTTCGGCTCGAACCTGTTCTTCGTCATGGCTGAACGCCACCTGTTGCCTCCTCGCGGTCGTGGTTGAACACCAGTCGCGAGGGTCGTTGATCAAACGAGGCCCCCCAAGGGTCAGTTCGTGTTGATCGGCTCCGGCGTGGGGTTCCCAGCCAGCAGGCAGCCGCTGGTGACCGCGGCGGCGAGCTGCCACGGCGACACCGCGCCCACCACGCCGAGCCTGCGCCGGGCTGCCGCAGCGCACGCACCGACCACCTCGACGGCATCGGCGAACACGCTCAGATGGCTCCGCAGCGGACCGGCGAGCGGATCGAGTTGCACGAGCAACGCCGTGAACCGCCAACGCAACCCCTCGGCGTTGCGGGTGAACGCGCGCAGCCAGCCCCGCACCGTCGAGGCCGCCCGCCCCAGCCGAGCCGCGATCGGCCGATGCCCCATGCCGGTGGCCTTCAGGCGTAACGCGGCACCGATGACATCGACCGCATCGGCCCGACGCGGCAGGCACGACACCGCCAACAGCACGTGCGTCACCCGGCAATCGCCGCAACGGGCGCGGCGCGGCCGCAACACCCCCACACCGCGGACGCCGCGTTCCCGGGCGTGCCCCCAGGGGGCGAGATCACCACCACAAGGGCAGGCCACCTCACCAGCCCGCAGCCGTCGTTCGACCTCCAAGACGTCCGTACCTACCATGATCACGGGTGCCTCCATCAGCACCAAGGAACGGCCCTCCCTTCCGGCCAAGGAACGGGGAGGGCCGTTGCGACTCCAGAACCTGATCAGATTGTCGTCGCACACCAACGACGGGCCACCCGCATCCGGCGCCTGTGGCCGTCATCACCTGCAACGCCGCTACACGCACTCGCCGTCGTCATGCGAGACGTCGTTCAACAATGGTCTCGGAGGTCGTGACCGACCCGCTCAACCAACGAGTGCTGGACCCGGCCTGCGGGTCCGGAACCTTCCTGTTCTACGCAGTGCGCCGGTTCCTGACCGCCGCCGACCAGGCCGGAATGTCCCTCAAGGACGCCATGGGTCAGGTCTCATCTCGAGTGATCGGCATCGACCTGCACCCGGTCGCGGTCGCACTCGCCCGCGTCACCTACCTGCTCGCCCTGGGCCGGGACCGGCTCAACGCCCCCGATCGCGGCAGCCTGTCCGTACCTGTCTACCTGGGTGACTCGCTGGGCTGGGACCAACGCGAGGACCTGATGACGGTGGACTACCTGGTGATC
>JBIOYO010000233.1:0-2030 GCA_044870175.1 Nocardioidaceae bacterium
GGCCGCAGCAGCCTTCCGGCGTACTGCACGACTCGTCCTCTGAACGCCAGCGGCGCGGCGAGGAACAACGTGTCCAGCCGCGGGCAGTCGAAGCCCTCACCGACGTACGAGCCGGTGGCCAGCACCAGCAGCTGGTCGTCGTCCTCGAGCCGACGCAGTGCAGCCTTCCTCGCCCTGGCCGGCGCCCCGCCCATCATCTCCAAGGGTGAGTGCCCGCGCTCCCGCAGCATGGTGGAGAGAGCCTCGACGTGTCCCCTGCGCTGGGTGAGCACCAGGCACTGACGGCCCTGCGCCATGGCCGCACAGATGTCGTCGACGATGCCGGCGTTCCGCTCGAGGTCTGCCATCACGTCGCGGTAGATCTCCACGATGCCTCCGGGCTGGGACGGCGCTGCCGTGCCGGTGTAGCGGTAGGCAGTCCGGTGGACGACCAGCTGGGGCGTCGGCGGTGGCGGCGTGTCGCGCAGGGCGCCCTCCAGCGTGTCCGTCTGTGCCGGGTCCGCCACCGA
The DNA here is from genome assembly GCA_044870175.1 of Nocardioidaceae bacterium. Taxonomy (GTDB): domain Bacteria; phylum Actinomycetota; class Actinomycetes; order Propionibacteriales; family Nocardioidaceae; genus JBIOUF01. Next base: position 510 of record JBIOYO010000233.1, read on the forward strand.
GTGCCGGACCGGTCCGAGCTGCAGCCCGATCAGGTCGTCGAGCCCGTCGCGTCGGTACGGCGTGGCGGTGAGCCCGAGCCACACGCGGGCCGGGACCTGCCGCACGGCCTGCTCGAACGCCGCCGCAGGGACGTGGTGGCACTCGTCCACGACGACCATGCCGTAGCCCGCGGTCAGCTCTGCGACGTCGTCGCGCCTGGCCAGCGACTGCAGCATCGCCACGTCGACCGTGCCTCGCAGCTTCGTGCGGCCGCCGCCCAGCTGGCCGGCGTTCACACCCAGCAGGGTGCCCACCTGGGTCCGCCACTGGTCGGCCAGCGTCTTGCGGTCGACGAGCACCAGGGTGCTGACCCCACGGCGGGCGATCAGCGCGCATCCGATGACGGTCTTGCCGACGCCCGGGTGCCCGACGAGCACGCCGAGGTCGTGGCCGGAGCACGCATCGGCGGCCATCGCCTGCTCTGGACGCAGCCGGGTCGCGAGCTCCAGCACCTGGGGCGTGCCGGTGGCGCGCTCGTCGGTGACCTGCACCGCGCTGCCGGACTGCTCGACCAGGCTCTGGAGCAGCGGCAGCAGCCCGCGGGGAAGGACCAGCCTGCCGTCGACGGTCTCGTCGTAGGACCGGATGAACCGCGGCACGTTCCACAGCGACATCCGCCGGCGTTGACGCTCGGCGTAGTCGGGGTTCCGCAGCGACGCGGCGTGCTTGAGCGTGCCGAGCAGGGCGGGCGTGAGCTCGGCGGGGTCCACGACGACCCCGGCGGCGACGTGGACGTGGACGACTGGCGCCGGTGCCGGACGGGTCCGCGTGGAGGTCGGTCGGGTGAGCCGGTCCACCTCCGTGCCCACGGCCGTCGACGGTGAGCCGGCGGCGATCCGGGCGACCTGCCTCGGCGTCAGGCGGTCCAGCGACGACAGGTACGCCCACTGGTCGTCGTACGGCTCGAGCGTCGCGAGGTCGAGGAAGACGGTGGCGCCGTTGCGCCGGGCTGGTTTGAACAACGGCGCTGCGATGAGGTTGCCGATGCCGCCCTCGGACAGCTGGTCCTGCGACGGGAACAGCCGGTCGTAGCTGCGCAGGTCCATCCGCCCGCGCAGCGCGATCGCCTCCCGGACGAACGCCGTGCCCATCGCCCGCGCCGACGATGCGGGCACGGGAGCGGTGAAGAAGACCCACACGTGCGCGCCGACACCCGACCTCGACGCCTCCAGCGACGCCGGGGCGCCGGCCGCCCGAGCCGCCTTGAGGTACGCCAAGGCGTCGAGCATCGCCGCCGGTCCGTCGAAGTCGGCGGCCAGCCAGCAGCACCGGTCGCCGTCGAGCAGCGGGTAGAGCCCGATGTGTACGTTGCCGCGCAGGTGCCCCTCGACGACCTCGTCGGTCAGCGGCAGGTGCCTGCGCTCCGAGGGGCGCTGCCCCTTGCGCAGCTCACCTCGGACGGCGGGCTTCCACCCGGACCGGCCCAGAGGCAGGTTCTCCCACCGAACGGCGTACACATCGGTCCGCGAGCCGAACAGGGC
>JBIOYO010000234.1:0-2750 GCA_044870175.1 Nocardioidaceae bacterium
TGGCCGCCGCCGCGGAGGCGCTGGGCTACACGCCCGGCGCCGCGTCGCAGCACATCGCGAGCCTGGAGCGAGAGCTCGGCACGCCGGTCCTGGTGAAGGCCGGGCGCCAGGTCGTGCTCACCGACGCAGGGCGCGTGCTCGCCGAGCATGCGGACCGGCTGCTCGCCGCCGAGCGGCAGGCCCGGCTGGCCGTCGCGACGGCGACCGAGGAGGTGGCCGGGCCGGTGGTGCTCGGCATCTGGGGCAGCTCGGCCGCGGCGCTGCTCGGCCCGGTGCTCGCGCTCGCCGCCGAGCGCCACCCCGCGCTGACCCTCACCAGCCGCGAGGTGCCGGTCGACCAGGTGGCCAGGTCGGTCCGCTCGCGGGAGGTCGACCTGGCGTTCGGGCTGGACTACCCGGAGGACCCGATCCCCCGGCACCGCGGTACGACGGTCCGGCCGTTGCTGCGAGAGCCGTTCTGGGTGGCCTCGGCCCGGCTGGGCGCGCGGCGTACCCGCCCCCGGTCGCTCCGCGAGCTCGCCGACGAGCCCTGGATCCTGCCCTCGCCGACCAGCGTGATGGGCCACGCACTCCGCGTGGCGTTCCGCCGGGGCGGCGCCGAGCCCAACGTCGTCCACGAGGTCGACGACTCCGCGGCGTCCCTCCAGCTCGCCGCGCAGGGGCTCGGCCTGACCCTGGCCACCGACCTGATGCAGCGGCTGGCCCACGACCCCGCCCTCGACCGCGTGCCGCTGCGCGACGCACCGGCCCGGGAGGTGGTGCTGGTGTCGCCGGACTCGGCGGGGTCGACGGCCGTCACCGCGGTCGCGGCGATCGCCGAGGAGGTCGTCGCCGGGCTGCCGGGCCGGCCCGGCACGTGAGAACGATGCAGGATCTCTGAACCATTGGGCTCAGGAACCATCGCTGTTCCTCAGCCATGACCAGGGCGCACAATCGAGTCATGACCAGTGCCGACCAGCTCACCGCCCGAGCCGAGGCCGCCCTTGCGGCGTGCGGCGTGAAGATCCCCACCGGAGAGGGACGCACCGCGCGGTCCCCGGTCGACGGCAGCACCCTGATGGAGCTGGCCGCCACCGACGCCGCCGGTGTCGCCGAGGCCGTCGACGCCACCCACGCCGCCTTCTCGACCTGGCGGTCCGTGCCCGCGCCGCGGCGCGGCGCGCTGGTGAAGCGGCTCGGACGCCTCCTGGAGGAGCACAAGGAGCACCTCGCGGACCTGGTGACGGTCGAGGTCGGGAAGATCCGCTCCGAGGCGCTCGGCGAGGTGCAGGAGATGATCGACATCTGCGACTTCGCCGTCGGGCTCTCCCGGCAGCTGGAGGGTCGCACGATGCCCTCGGAGCGGCCGGGCCACCGGCTCATGGAGACCTGGCACCCCGCCGGCGTCGTGGCGGTCATCTCCGCGTTCAACTTCCCCGTCGCCGTCTGGTCGTGGAACACCGCGATCGCGCTGGTGTGCGGCGACAGCGTGGTGTGGAAGCCGAGCGAGCTGACCCCGCTGTCGTCGCTGGCCTGCACGGCGCTCCTGGACCGGGCCATCGCCGACACCGGCGCCCCGGCCGACGTCCACCGGCTGGTCCTGGCCGACCGAGACGACGCGAGCCTGCTGCTCGACGACCGGCGCGTCGCCGTCGTCAGCGCGACCGGGTCGGAGCGCATGGGCGCCGAGGTGGGCCCGCGGGTCGCCGCCAGGTTCGGCCGGAGCATCTTGGAGCTGGGCGGCAACAACGCGGCCGTCGTCACGCCCTCGGCGGACCTAGACCTGGCCCTGCGCGGCATCGTCTTTGCCGCCGCGGGCACGGCGGGGCAGCGGTGCACCTCGATGCGGCGCGTGATCGCGCACCGCAGCGTCGTGGACGGCCTGGTGAGCAGGATCGGTGCCGCGTTCGACGGGCTCACCGTGGGCGACCCCTTCGACGAGGACACCCTGGTCGGCCCGCTCGTCAACGCCGCTGCATACGAGCGCATGCAGGCCTCGCTCGCCAGTGCCGAGGAGGCGGGCGGACGCGTCGTCGCCGGCGGCGGCCGCGTGGACGTCGCCGGACCGGACTCCTACTACGTGCGCCCCGCCCTGGTGACCATGCCGGGGCAGGCCGACGTCGTCCGCGAGGAGACCTTCGCGCCGCTGCTCTACGTGATGGCGTACGACGACCTCGACGAGGCCATCGCGCTGCACAACGACGTACCACAAGGGCTGTCGTCCAGCATCTTCACCCTCGACCAGCGCGAGGCCGAGACCTTCATGTCGGCGGCCGGCTCGGACTGCGGCATCGTCAACGTGAACATCGGCACGTCGGGCGCGGAGATCGGCGGCGCCTTCGGCGGGGAGAAGTCGACCGGCGGGGGCCGGGAGTCCGGGTCGGACGCCTGGCGGGCGTACATGCGCCGGGCGACCAACACCGTCAACTACTCCACCGAGCTCCCGCTCGCCCAGGGCGTGAGCTTCGGATGAGCGCCCGCCCCACGACCTCGGCCCGGCCGCTCCCCGACCGGGCTCGCGTCGTCGTGATCGGCGGCGGGGTGATGGGCGCGAGCGCCGCGTTCCACCTCGCCGAGGCCGGCGTGACGGACGTCCTGCTGCTGGAGCGCGACGCCCTGGGCTGCGGGTCCACGTCGAAGTCGGCCGGCGGGGTGCGGGCGCAGTTCTCCGACCCGGTGAACATCGCCCTCGGCGCGCGGAGCCTGGAGGCCTTCGAGCGCTTCGCGGCCCGCCCAGGCGGTGAGATCGACCTGCACCAGGTCGGCTACCT
>JBIOYO010000235.1:0-2080 GCA_044870175.1 Nocardioidaceae bacterium
TCACGGTGACCTCGGGCCAGTACTTCGCGTGCAGCTCGGCGAACTGCTCCTGGTCGGCCACGGCCTCTTCGAGGGTGTCGTACTGCATGATGGCCCAGCCGCCGACGACCTCCTTGGCCTCGGCGTAGGGTCCGTCGACCCGGGTGACCTTGCCCTGTCGGACCACGAAGTTCACGGCGTCCTCGGTGCCGTACAGACCGCCACCGTCGAGGAACACGCCCTTGGCGGCCCGTTCGCCGATGTAGGCGTCCATCGCGTCGAACAGCGCCTGCGGCGGCGTGCCGACGCCCTCCTCCATCCTCACGAATCCCATGAACCGCGGCATCGTGACCACTCCTTCAGGTTGCTGGTGAGCTGCTTCTCGTGCGTACGTCGAACCGCTGCCGGCCTCTTCGACATCGGCCTCTCCAGCTTTTCGTGCGTGAGCCGTCCTGGTGTGGCGGAGCCAGGCCGAGTCCACCGCCGTCGGGGGCACCGGATCGCCCCGACGTCATGCGGTTCGTTGGAACCAGTCGACCGCGAGGTCGGCGACCGCGGCGGGCGCGTCGTCGGTGATGAAGTGCGCTGCGTCATCGACGTAGGCGAACTCGACGCGATCGGCGTACCGCTCCGGACGGCGGCAGGTGCGCATCATCAGGTCCTCGGTCCAGGGACGGTCTCGGCGGCCGAGGACGACGAGGGTCGGCACCGTGAGCCGCCGGCGGCGATAGGTGCCGGCTGCCATGCGCCTGGCCTCGGGCAGGATCATGCCGCGGGTGAGCGGTCGCACCGCGCCGTCGATGGCGGGTCGGCGCATCGGGGCGAGGTGGGCTTCGACGGTTGCCTGCGACATCGGGTGGGCGACGTAGGCCTCGGAGAACGTTCCGCGCAGCGAGGCGCCCGGGCGGTGCCAGATGAACGCGCGCAGGTGCCGGAAGCCGGGGAGCGACCTCGGGCTGAACGCCATGAAGAACGGCGGCACGAAGAGCTGTACTGCCGTGCGAACCCGCTCGGCGCGGTGGTATCGCCGACCCCCGTGCCGGCGACCCGGGCCCTCATGGCACTCGCCGACGGGCTGCTCCTGCACCGGCTCACCGTCGACCCCGAGCTGGACCCGCGCCCCTCCATCGAACGCGCGGTGCGCGCCCTCGCGGAGTCCTGACCTGGCGCTCCGCCGCAGAACAGCCCACCATGGAGATCGGCCCGGGCGACGCTCTCGTTGACCATCGCCGACGGGCGCACCGTCCACACGACAGACCCGGACCCGAGAGTAAGAAATTTTCGAACAGTGGTCGATACGAGTCACAAGCGGCCCGTGTTCTGTCGGTGCCGGCTGGTCGGATGGTGGGTATGAGGGAGCTGCCGCTGACGCTGCACCCGGCGCCGTTGCCGGTGACGCCGGTGGGTGAGCGGTCACATCGCCAGCACTACCTGCCGGGCCGGTTGCTGCAGATCCTCACCGACCATGTGGGGATCTCCACGCTGGGGATGACCCCGGCCGAGCACGCCGAGGCCGCTGTGGAGCTGGAGCGGGCCATCGGGATGCTCACCGGTCTGCAGCTGGACCACCTGGCGCACCTGGACCACGCCGACATCCCGGCCACATCCGGCGCGTCGACCACCGCGGGCTGGCTGCACCAGGAGATCCCGGTCTCCCTGCGCGCGGCGCGGCGGAAGGTCAAGCTGGCCAAACGCATCGATGCCGACTCCTGCCGGCTCGGCACCGAGGTGGTCACCGGGCGGGTGCTGCCCGAGCAGGCCGAGGTGATCGCCGCCGCGGTCGACGCGCTACCCGCCGACCTGGTCGACCCCGACACCCGGGCCCGGGCCGAGGCGCACCTGGTCGAACTGGCCGCGGTGCACGACCCCGATGCGCTGCGCCGCCTCGGCGAGCGGATCCTGCAGCTGGTCGCCCCGCAGGTCGCCGACGCCGTGGACGCGGCCCGGATCGCGGCGATGGAGGCCGAGGCGGACAAGAAGAAGTCGCTGCGCTGGTCCCGCGACGGCCACGGCAGCGTGCACGGCCGGTTCACCATCCCCGAACGACACGGCGCGATGCTCGCCGCCGCGCTGGCCGGGTTCGCCAACCCCTCCCGCCCCG
>JBIOYO010000236.1:0-2176 GCA_044870175.1 Nocardioidaceae bacterium
CGGCTGGATCGCGTGCACCAGCTGTACGCCTCTGGGGCTGCAGACGAGACGGCTCGGGTCCTCTGGGGGTGCAGAAGAGACGGGTCGGGGTCCTCTGGCGGTGCAGAAGAGACGGCTCGGGGTTCTCTGGGGGTGCAGATGAGACGGGTCGGCGGGAGGGGGAGGGGGGAGGCGGGTAGTCACCCCCCGCCGTCGCGTAGCACCCGCTTGAGCAGCTTGCCGGACTGGTTGCGCGGCAGCGAGCCGACCAGGTGCACGGCCTTGGGCACCTTGAAGCCGGCCAGGCTGCGCTTGGCGTGCGCGACCAGCTCGTCGGCCGTGACGTCGCCCTTCACCACGACGTACGCGGTGACGGCCTCGATCCATCGGTCGTCGGGGGTGCCGACGACCGCGACCTCGGCGACTGCGGGGTGCGTGTACAGCACGTCCTCGACCTCCCGCGACGCGACCAGGACCCCGCCCGTGTTGATGATGTCCTTGATCCGGTCGACGACGGTGAGGTACCCCTCGTCGTCGACGCGCACGAGGTCGCCGGAGTGGAACCAGCCGCCGGTGAACGCCTCCGCGGTCGCCTCGTCGTTGCCCCAGTAGCCCAGGCACAGCTGCGGCGACCGGTAGACCACCTCGCCGGCCTCGCCGGGCGTCACCGGCGTGCCGTGCTCGTCGACCACCCGCAGCTCGACGAAGGTGACGGGGCGACCGCAGGAGTCCGGCCGGGCCGCGTGCTCCTCGGGCCGCAGCACGGTCGCCAGCGGGCCGATCTCGGACTGGCCGAAGCAGTTGTAGAAGCCGAGCTCGGGCAGGGCGTCCTGCAGCCGGCGCAGCACCGGGCCGGGCATGATCGACGCGCCGTAGAACGCCTTCCGCAGCGACGAGAGGTCCCGCCCCGCGAAGTCCGGGTGCTGTGACAGCGGCACCCACACCGTGGGGGCCAGGAACATCGACCCGAGGGCCCGCTCCTCCAGCAGCCGCAGGATCGCGGGGATGTCCGGCGCCTCCATCAGGTGGTTCGTCGCGCCCACCATGAGGTACGGCATCAAGAACACGTGCATGCCCGCGGAGTGGTAGAGCGGCATCGGGTGCAGCGGCTCGTCGCCCGCGGCGAGGTCCAGCGCCAGGACGCACGAGACGTACTCGTGCACCAGCGCCCGGTGCGTCATCATCGCGCCCTTCGGTCGCGACGTCGTCCCTGACGTGTAGAGCAGCTGCACCAGGTCGGTGTCCGCGACCTCCACGTCGACCGCGGGCACCGGCCCGGACGACACTCGTTCCAGCAGCGACCCGGCTGCGTCGCGCAGCGGCAGCCGGTGCTCGACCGTCAGCTCGCCGGTCGTCAGCGCCGGCTCGAGCGCGGGGTCGTAGAGCACCGCGTCGGCGCCCGAGTCGGCCACCAGGTACGCCAGCTCCCCGCCGGTCAGCGCGAAGTTGAGCGGCACGTGCACCAGGCCGGCGCGGGCGCAGCCGAGGTAGCCCAGCAGGTAGGCGTCGGAGTTCTTCCCGTACGCCGCCACGCGGGCCCCGCGCGGAAGCCCCAGGCCCAGGAGCAGTCCGGCCGCGCGGCTGACCGCGTCGTCGAGCTCCGCGTAGCTCCACGACCGGTCCTCGAAGCGCAGCGCGGTGCGGTCCGGATGGCGGCGCGCGCTGCGACGCAGCACGCCGTCGCGGTGCTGGCGTGGGCAGTGCTGGCGTGGGCAGTGGACATGCGCCACATCCTGGCAGAGCCGAGCAGCGGCGCTCGGCCACCCGGCACCGGCGCCCCCCGACTCAACGGTGTGTGAGGATGCCGAGAGGGCACGACGGAGGGCGACCATGGATGTCTGGCCTCGACGACACTGAGCGCGCTTCGCGACTCTGTCCCCCGTCCTGGCTACGACCGGGCCTCCGTCGGCAACGGCATCGTGCATGTCGGGGTCGGTGGGTTCCACCGGGCCCATCAGGCGGTGTACCTGGATCGCCTCCTGTCCGCGGGCGGTTCGTCGCGGTGGGGGATCTGCGGTGTGGGGCTTCTTCCGGGCGATCGTCGGCTGCGGGACGTGCTCGGCGCGCAGGACTGCCTCTACAGCGTCACCGCCAAGCACTCAGACGGTGCGCTGTCGCCTTCGGTCGTGGGCTCACTGGTCCGCTACCTGTTCGCGCCGGATGATCCCGAGGCCGTCATCGAGCAGATGGCGGCACC
>JBIOYO010000237.1:0-7716 GCA_044870175.1 Nocardioidaceae bacterium
GCCTGCAGCACCTTGTCGGTCTCGAGCACCTGCTGGTCCCCGCCCTTGGCCGGTGAGACGGTGACCTTGACCTGGTCGCCGGAGTCGTCGATCGCCTCGACCTTCGTGCCGAGCAGCAGGTTGACGCCGAGCTTCTTGTAGTGCTTGAGCAGCTCCTTGGAGATCTCGGCGTCCTCGGTGGGCACCATCCGGTCGAGGAACTCCACGATGGTGACGTCGACGCCGAAGTTGCGCAGCACGTAGGCGAACTCCACGCCGATCGCGCCGGACCCGGCGATGACGATCGAGCCGGGCAGCGAGTCGTCGAGGATCTGCTCCTCGTAGGTGACCACCCGCTCGGACAGGCCGGTCCCCGGGATCAGCCGGGTGGTCGCGCCGGCGGCGATGACGGCGTTGTCGAAGGTGACGGTCTGCGTCGAGCCGTCGTCGGCCTCGACCTGCATCGACCTCGGGCCGGTGAACGTCCCCCAGCCGTGGACCTCGGTGATCTTGTTCTTCTTCATCAGGAAGTGCACGCCGTTGGACATCCGCTGCGAGACGGCCCGGCTGCGCTTGTGGGTGACCCCGAAGTCCATCGTGGCCTCGCCGGAGATGCCGAACGTCTCCTTCTCATGGGCCAGGATGTGCGCGAGCTCGGCGTTGCGCAGCAGGGCCTTGGACGGGATGCAGCCGACGTTGAGGCACACCCCACCCCAGTACTTCGCCTCGACGACCGCGGTGTTCAGGCCGAGCTGGGCGGCGCGGATGGCGGCGACGTAGCCACCGGGGCCCGCGCCGAGAACGACGACGTCGAAGTGCTGGCTCACGCTGGTCTCCCTTGTCCGGTTCCGCCGTGGCTCGCCGGCTGACGGCGGCCTGGGCACGCCCTCGGGCGTCGGGCTGGTGGTCGCCGGCGCCACGGTGCGGTGGTCAGGGGTAGTCCAGGCAGAGTTGCCGGCTCGCTCCGCTCGCTCATGCGGCCGAGCCTATCCGCACGGGACCGGCGGTCGCCCGGCCGGCAGGCTCAGACCGGGACCAGCTCCACGGCACCGACGGCGTAGCGGGCGAGCACCGTCCGGGCGATCTCGGGGTCTGCCCCCAGCGGGTCGGCGACGGCGACCGCACCGGCCTCCAGGGCCAGCTCGGCGGCTCGGTCCGGAAGGTGCCCGGGCGCCAGGAACAGCGACCCCACGGCGACGTGTCGCCGGCCGTGGGCACGGAACGCCCGCACCGCCTCGCCCGTGGCGGGCGGTGAGGAGGAGGCGTACGCCGCCGACGTCGGCAGCCGGTGGCGGGCCCCCCACTGGCGGGCCAGCCGGGCGACCGCCTGGTTGGCCAGCGGGTCGGAGGATCCGGCCGCGGCCAGGACCAGCGCGTCGAGCTCGCGGACCCGGCTCGTCCGCAGCGCCACCCGCATCCGCCGGTCCAGGACGTCGAGCAGCGTGGTCTCCAGTCCCAGCACGCCGCTGGCCCGGATGCGCAGGCCTTCGTGGTCGGCCATCGCGGCGGCGACGGCCGAAGGTACGTCGACCTTGGCGTGATAGGCCTGGGTGAGCAGCAGCGGCACCACGACGACCTCCTCGACGCCGCAGCGAGCCAGGCGGTCGACGACCACGGCGAAGGACGGTTCGCACAGGTCCAGGAACGCCGGCTCGACCCGCAGGTCGGGACGGAACGCGCGGACCTCGTCCACGAGCGCGCGTACGGCTCTCGCCGAGCGCGGGTCGCGGCTGCCGTGGGCCAGGGCCACCAGGGCGGGTGCGGCCATCGTGGCGGCTCCTCTCAGCTTGCAGGGGTGGTGCGGTGGCTGTGCTGCCGACTCCGTCGTCGGCCGGTGTGGTCGGGGACGAGATGGTGGGGCCGGGATCAGGAGTGGATCCCGCACTCGGTCTTGCCGGTGCCTGCCCAGCGGCCGCTGCGGGGGTCCTCGCCCGGCGCGACCCGGCGGGTGCACGGCCAGCAGCCGATGGAGGGGTAGCCGTCGTAGACCAGTGGGTTGACCAGGACGCCGTTGTCGGCGATGTAGCGCTCCACCTGCTCGTCGGTCCACCGGGCCAGCGGCGACACCTTGACCTTGCGCTTCTTGGCGTCCCAGCCGATGACCGGGGCGATGACCCGGTTGTGGGTCTCGGCCCGGCGCAGCCCGGTCGCCCAGGCGTCGTACTCGTCCAGGGCGTCCTGCAGCGGCTGCACCTTGCGCAGCGCGCAGCATCGGTCGGGGTCGCGGGCGAACAGGTCCTTGCCGTACGTCGCGTCCTGCTGCTCGACGGTCTGCGTCGGGGTGATCGTGATGAGGTTGACCGGAACCGTCGCGGCCACGGCGTCGCGGGTGCCGATGGTCTCGGCGAAGTGGTAGCCGGTGTCGAGGAAGACCACGTCCACCCCCGGCGCCACCTGTGAGGCCACGTGCGCGAGGACGGCGTCGCCCATGGATGAGGTCACGCAGAACCGCTCGCCGAACGTGGCCACCGCCCACTCGATGATCACCTCGGCGGGAGCCAGCTCTAGCTCGGCGCCGGCGTGCCGCACGAGGTCGCGCAGCTCGGCCTCCGAGCGCCCCTCCGTGTCCGTGCCGCGAGCGTTGAACGCCGCGGTGGCGGTTGCGGCTGTCATGGCAGCCCCTCCTGGCCATGGCGCGCGTCGGGGCCGGTCCGTCCCGAGCCGGCCGGCCGGAGCAGGCCGATGAACCTCAGCGAGAACGCCCGCTGGCACGAACGGCACTCCCAGTCGCCGTGCCGCTCCCCGTGCGGGCGCAGGTCCTCGTCGCCGCAGAACGGGCAGTGGAAGGGGACCGCGCGCTCGGTCATGACACGGCCTCGAGGGTCCGCTCGCCGCGAAGGGCGTCCTCGTCGGCACGCGCGACCCAGGCCGCGAAGCTCTCGCCGTCCTCGCGCTGGCCCAGGAAGGTGCGCACGACGTTCTCGACGTAGTCGTCGAGGCCGGCGCTGGTGACCTTGTGGGCGCGGAGCTTGCGGCCGAACCTCGCGTCCAGGGCGAGGCCGCCGCCCAGGTGCACCTGGTAGCCCTCGACCTGGTTGCCGTCGTCGTCCATCACCAGCTGGCCCTTGAGCCCGATGTCGGCGACCTGGACGCGCGCGCACGAGTTCGGACAGCCGTTGAGGTTGACCGTGATCGGGGTGTCCAGGCCGGGGAGCCGCCTCTCCAGCTCCTCGACCAGGGACGCGGCGCGGGCCTTGGTCTCGACGATCGCGAGCTTGCAGAACTCGATGCCGGTGCAGGCCATCGTGTTGCGGCGCCAGCCCGAGGGCGCCGCGGAGAGCCCGATCTCGTCGAGGTCGGCGAGCAGCCCGGGCAGCTGCTCCTCGGCGACGTCGAGCACGACCAGCTTCTGGTGCGGGGTGAGCCGGACCCGGTCCGACCCGTGTGCGGTGAGGACGTCGGCGAGCCGGCCCAGCAGCGTCCCGGACACGCGGCCCACCATGGGCGCGACGCCGACGTAGAACCGGCCGTCCCGCTGCCGGTGCACGCCGATGTGGTCGCCCTGCTGGACCGGGGGCTCGGCGGCCGGGCCGTCGACCAGCCTGCGGTGCAGGTACTCCTCCTCCAGCACCTGGCGGAACCGCTCCGCACCCCAGTCCGCGACCAGGAACTTCAGCCGGGCGCGGCTGCGTAGCCTGCGGTAGCCGTAGTCGCGGAAGACCGAGATGACGCCCTCCCAGACGTCGGGCACGTCCTCCAGCGGCACCCAGGCGCCCAGCCGCTGCGCGAGATGGGGGTTGGTGGACAGCCCACCGCCCACCCAGAGGTCGAACCCGGGCCCGTGCTCGGGGTGTACGACGCCGACGAAGGCGACGTCGTTGACCTCCGGGGCGACGTCGTGGCTGGGGTGACCGCTGATCGCGGTCTTGAACTTGCGCGGCAGGTTCGCGTACGCCGGGTCGCCGATGAAGCGACGGCGGATCTCCTCGACGGCCCACGTGCCGTCCACGATCTCGTCGGCCGCGACCCCGGCCAGCGGCGAGCCCAGGATGACCCGAGGGGAGTCGCCGCAGGCCTCGACGGTCCACAGCCCGGCGTCCTCCAGGCGGCGCCAGATCTCGGGCATGTCCTCGATGCGGATCCAGTGGTACTGGATGTTCTGCCGGTCGGTGATGTCGGCGGTGTCGCGCGCGAACTCGACGCCGATCTCCCCGAGGGTGCGCAGCTGGTGCCCGGTCAGGGCGCCGCCGTCGATGCGGACCCGGAGCATGAAGTACTCGTCGTCGAGCTCGTGCGGCTCCAGGGTCGCGGTCTTGCCGCCGTCCAGGCCGGGCCGGCGCTGGGTGTAGAGGCCCATCCACCGGAACCTGCCGCGCAGGTCGTTGGGGTCGATCGAGGAGAACCCGCGCTTGGCGTAGACGTTCTCGATCCGGGCCCGGACGTTGAGCGGGTTGTCGTCCTTCTTGAACTGCTCGTTGGGGTTGAGCGGCTCGTGGTAGCCCAGCGCCCACTGGCCTTCTCCCCGGCGTGGGCGGGGGCGGCCGGACCGGCCGGCCGGCGGCTGAGGGGTGGAGGTCATGAGAGGTGCGTTCCTCGTCGACGGGGACGCACGCGTCGCGCGCCGAGGCTCGACGACAGTGTCGAACCGGGAGGCGGTCGGCGACCGCGCGCCCGCTGGATGAGCGGGGGGTCAGGCCGACATACAGATCATGCTGCTGGCACGACCGAGGTCCACGTGGCGCCGGGCCACGAGGTGCTGGGTCGTCGCAGCACTGATCATGGCGACAAGTGTCGGGGGGCGAGACCGGTCCAGACAAACGAGCCTCTCAATAATTGAGACGGCTGTCCGCGATTTGGTATGGCGGGCCGTGGTGCGTGCAGGGCACCGGGTCACTACGCTGGCCGCCATGGGCGACACCACAGCGCAGGACCCCGTCACCGCCACCGCGAAGCGAGCCTACGACGCCGCGCTGGAGGTGATCGCATCGGTGGAGCCGAGGATCGCCGACGCGACGCGCAAGGAGCTGGCCGACCAGCGCTCGTCGCTGAAGCTGATCGCCAGCGAGAACTACGCATCCCCCGCGGTGCTCCTCACGATGGGCACCTGGCTGAGCGACAAGTACGCCGAGGGCACGGTGGGCCACCGGTTCTACGCCGGCTGCCAGAACGTCGACACCGTGGAGGCGCTCGCCGCCGAGCACGCCCGGGAGCTGTTCGGCGCCGAGTACGCCTACGCCCAGCCGCACTCGGGCATCGACGCCAACCTGGTGGCCTACTGGGCGATCCTGGCGCACCGCGTCGAGGGGCCGGCGCTGGAGAAGCGCCAGGTGAAGGGTGTCAACGACCTGTCGGAGGCCGACTGGGAGGAGCTGCGCCACGACCTCGGCAACCAGCGGATGCTCGGGATGTCCCTGGACGCGGGCGGTCACCTCACCCACGGCTTCCGGCCCAACATCAGCGGCAAGATGTTCCACCAGCGCTCCTACGGCACCGATCCGGAGACCGGTCTGCTCGACTACGACCGGGTCCGCGCCGCCGCGCGCGAGTTCCGCCCGCTCGTCCTCGTCGCCGGCTACTCCGCCTACCCCCGCCGGATCGACTTCGCCACGATGCGCGAGATCGCCGACGAGGTGGACGCGACGCTCATGGTGGACATGGCCCACTTCGCCGGGCTGGTGGCCGGCAAGGTGTTCACCGGCGACGAGGACCCGGTGCCGCACGCCCACATCGTCACGACCACCACCCACAAGTCGCTGCGCGGGCCGCGCGGCGGGATGGTGCTGGCCACCGAGGAGCTCGCCCCGGCCGTCGACCGCGGCTGCCCGCTGGTCCTCGGCGGTCCGCTCTCCCACGTCATGGCGGCCAAGGCGGTGGCGCTCGCCGAGGCGCGCCAGCCGTCGTTCCGCGACTACGCCCAGAGCGTCGCCGACAACGCCAAGGCGCTCGCCGAGGGCTTCCTCCGCCGCGGCGCGACCCTGGTGACCGGCGGCACGGACAATCACATCGTGCTGCTCGACGTGTCCTCGTTCGGGCTGACCGGCCGCCAGGCCGAGGCCGCGCTGCTCGACGCGGGCGTCGTCACCAACCGCAACGCCGTGCCCGCCGACCCCAACGGCGCCTGGTACACCTCCGGCATCCGGTTCGGCACCCCGGCCCTCACCACGCGGGGCTTCGGCGCAGACGACTTCGACCGGGTCGCCGCGCTGGTGGTCGGGGTTCTGGAGGGGACGTCGCCGGGCACGACGTCGGCCGGCACGGCGTCGAAGGCGTCGTACGCACTGGCCGACGGCCTGGCCGAGCGGACCCAGGCGGCTGCCGACGAGCTGCTCGACGCGCACCCGCTCTACCCCGGTCTCGACCTGGGGTAGGCGGCGACCGCGCGCGGCGGCCCTCCCCGACGGGACGGCGTCGTTAGCGTAGGCGCATGGAAGCGCGGGCCGAGGGTGGCGCCGCGAGCCGCCCGTTCTGGCTGCCGGTCCGCGACGCGCTGTGGCGGATCCTGGTCGCCACGGTGGGCACCTGCTTCCGCAACCGCGTGACCGGGCTGGCGGCCGAGGCGGCCTTCTTCGCCCTGCTCAGCCTCCCGCCGCTGCTGTTCGGGCTGGCCGGCTCGATCGGGTTCGTCTTCCGCACGTTCACCGACCAGCAGGTCACCGACTTCAAGGCCGAGGTGGTCGAGCTGGCCGGTCGCGCCTTCACGGAGGAGACGGTCACCAAGATCATCGCGCCCACTCTCGACGACGTGCTCGGCGGGCCACGCGTCGACGTGATCTCCATCGGCTTCGTGCTCGCGCTGTGGTCGGGCTCGCGGGCGCTCAACGTGATCGTCGACACGGTCACGATCATGTACGGCCTGGGCGGCCAGCGCGGGATCGTCCGCACCCGGGTGCTGTCCTTCTCCCTGTACCTGCTCGCGCTGGTCGTGGGCGTGGTCGCGGTCCCGCTCGTCGTGGCCGGCCCGACGCTGGTGCACCGCGCGCTGCCGGCGCGCCTGGACGGGCTCAGCCAGCTGTACTGGCCCGTGGTGGTGGTCGTGTGCGTCTGCTCGCTGGCCACGCTGTACCACGTCTCGGTGCCGGTGCGGACGTCGTGGCGCTACAACCTGCCGGGGGCGACGTTCACGCTCGTGGTGTGGATGGTCGGGTCCTATCTCCTGCGCTGGTTCCTCACCGTCACCGCCGGTGAGTCGACCTCCATCTACGGCCCGCTCGCGGCGCCGATCGCCGTGCTGATCTGGCTCTACCTGCTGGCCATCTCCCTGCTCATCGGGGCGGCGCTCAACGCGGCGGTCGACCAGGTCTTCCCCGAGGCGGAGGTCGCACGGGCGCGCACGGAGCTGAGCCGGCGCTTGAGGCTGAGCGCCGTGCTGAGGCGGCGGCGCCCCGCGGACGGCGGACCGGAGGCGGGCGGGAGCGAGCAGCCCGAGGTCAGTGCCGATATTCAGGTGCCCGGGCGGCACCCGGAGCCGTAGATTTCCGGCGTGCTGCGCGCCCTGGGCCTGACCGGCGAGCTGGCCGGGTACGCCGCCGCGGCGGACAGCCGGCTGGCTCGCGTGCTCGGCATGTCGGGCGGCGTGGCCACCGTGCTCACCGACGACGGGCCGCTGCGCACCGGGCTCGGGGGCGGTCTGCTCCGCGCGGTCGCGGCCGACTCCGAGCAGGCGCCGTGCGCGGGGGACTGGGTGCTCCTGCGGGACTGGCCGGACCACCGGGTCACCCTCGAGCGGGTGCTGCCCCGGCACACCGCCCTGCGCCGGGACCTGCCGGACGGGCCGGTGGTCGCAGCCAACGTGGACCT
>JBIOYO010000238.1:0-5612 GCA_044870175.1 Nocardioidaceae bacterium
CTCGGGCGTACGCCGCCTCGATGGCCTCGATGATGCGGGGGCGGATGCGGTCGGGGGTGATCACCTCGTCGACCGAGCCGACGTCGACGGCGCGGTGGATGTTGTGGACGGCGTCGAACTCGGCCGCGACCTCGCCGATCTTCTCGGCGCGGACCTTGGCGCGGGTGTCGGCGAGCTCGACGACAAGGTGGCCGCGCTCGGTGTCGGACGCGTCGGCGACCCGGGTCTCGAGCTCGGTCACGCGCGGGTCCGCGGCGGTACGCCGTCCGACGTCGCCGGCGAACACGACCGCCGCGGCGGGAGCACCACCGATGACCGACGCGAACGAGCCCTGGACCGCGAGGACGGTCATGTTCTGGTTGAGCGTCTTGGAGAACACCACGAATGCCCCGCCGTGGTAGCGGGAGATGACGCAGAAGACGATCGGGCCGGAGAAGTTGACGATCGCCCGGCCGATCTCCGCGCCGTACTCGAGCTGGAGGTTGCGCATGGAGTCCGGCGACCCGTCGAAGCCGGAGAGGTTGGCCAGGACGACCAGTGGCCGGTTGCCGCTGGCCGCGTTGATGGCGCGCGCGGTCTTCTTCGAGGACTTCGGAAACAGCGTGCCGCCGGTGTAGACGTCCGGCCCGTCGGTGGGCGGGAAGCCCCGGCGCGGCACCGGACGCGACTCGATGCCGATCAGGCAGACGGGGTAGCCGCCCACCCGGGCGTCCTGCACCACCGCGGTCTCCGCGTCCGCCATGCCGGCCCAGCGCTCCAGCGGAGCGTGGTCTCCGTCGGAGACCGCGCGCATCACCGTGCGGATGTCGAAGGGCTTCTTGCGCTCGGCGTTGGCGGTCGCAGAGAAGATGTCCCCGACCGTCGAGAAGTCGCTGCCGGCGACGCGGTGGGGGTGGCCCGACACGTCCCGGTCGGCCGGGTCCGTCGTCGGGGCCCGGCGCGGCCGGGACTCACCGGGGACGACGTAGGTGTGCGCGTAGTGCGCCATCAGCACGTCGAACGCGCCGGCCAGGTCGGGCGCCCAGTACTGCGCCTGGCCGTTCGGGCCCATCACCCGGTCGTAGCCGCCGATTCCGTAGTTGTCCTCCGCCGAGACGCCGCCGGAGAAGTCCAGCGACTGCTTGCCCGTCAGAACCATCGCGCTGTCCGGGGTCATGACCAGGATGCCCTTGGTGTGCATGAGCATGGTCGCCTCGGCGTTCCAGTACGGCTGCGCGCCGACGTTGATCCCGGCCACGACGACGTTGACCTCGCCGCCGTCCTGGGTGAACCGCACGATCCGGCGCAGCGCGGCCGCGACCCAGTCCATGTTCTCGGTGCCGGAGTCCATCGAGATCCGCGCGCCGGCGGAGATGGCGAACCACTCCAGCGGCACCCGCATCTCCTCGGCCAGGTCCAGGGCGGCGATGATCCGGCTGCACTCCGCCTCGGCGACCGCGCCGAGCGCCTTGAGCGGGTCGCCGGCGAGCAGAACCCGGGTGACGCCCTCAGGATGCAGCTCGGTGGGGGTGGTCACCTGCGCCACGATGATGCCGGCCTTGTTGAGGCCCGGCTCACGGTCGACCGGCACCAGCCGGCCGGTGTCGTCGAGGTCCAGCTCGGTGACGCTGCCACCGACGCCTGCGATGACTGCCTCAAGCTCGTACGGGTAGACCATGCCGCGGCGGCGGGCGCGCAGCACCTTGGCGGCGTAGTCGTCCAGTGGCGTCAGCGGCCCGGTGGGAGGGTCCTCGATGGTCGCGACGACGCCCGCCCCCGGCCGCTGCCGGAAGCGCAGCAGCAGAGGTACGGCGGACCCGTCCTCGGCACGCACGCGGCCCTGGGCGAGGACCTCCTCGATGCCGGCCCGGTCGGTGAGCGGGGTGATCTTGTACTGCAGCCCGGTCAGCGCGTCCAGGTCGGCGTCGACCACGGGCCAGACGTGCACCCAGACGTGGTTCATGTCCCAGGTGGCGCCCGCCGTGCCACGCTCCGTGCGTGCCCTTCTGATCGCCTCGAGGCAGTGCTCCACCGCGCGCTCGGCGTGGGGCAGCGCGATGACCTGCCCGCTCTCGTCACGGACCACCGCGAGCTGGCGCACCTGCGACAGCGCGACGAGGCGACGGTCGGCGCTGTTCTGCTTCGCGACGCACTCGTAGAGCAGGACGTCGTCGGGCGCCTCGATCCGCGTGACGTCGAACTCACGCAGCCGCCAGAGGTTCAGCCGGCGGCCGACCATCGGGTGCACGCCCCGCACCAGGTCTGCCTCGGTGAGCTCCCCACCAGGCCCGTCGTGGCGGTAGGAGAAGTAGCCGACCGGACGCTCGGTTCCGGCGCAGACGCCGACCGCGACCCGGCGTACGTCGGGGGTGAACGGCATCGCCAGGAGCATCGCGCGCAGCGTCGACGAGGCCTCGTCGGGGTCCTCGGGAGCATCGGGCGCATCGAGGTAGAGCTCGACGACCGCCTCCTGGCCCTCCCCCCGCTCGGCGAGCTGCGCTGTCACGTCGGCGACCAGGCCGGAGCCGGTGTCGGCGAGCTCGTCGAGGGAGCCGAGCGTGGAGACCAGGTGCGTGGGGCGGCCGTCGATGACGTAGTCGGCGGACACGAACGGCCGGCCGCCCACCGAGTACGACCGCACGTCGTGCAGGTCGAACTCCAGGTAGTGCCGGCGCACCAGGACCTCCAGCAGCGGCTCGTGATCGGGGACCACCCCGCCGGCGATCCGCTGCGCCAGGAACCTGACCAGCTGCTCCGGGATCGCGGCCAGGGCCGCGATGCGGTCGGCGTGGTCTGGGGCGTCGGGGTGGGCCGCGAGGTCGGCGACCTCGTCGGGGACGCCGGCGAGGACGCTCTCCCGGGCTGCGTCGACCAGCGGCTGGTCGAACCAGCCGAACCGAACGCTTCGGGCCAGGTCGCCGACCACCGGGAAGCGCAGCTGGGTGGCGCGCACCAGCCGCTCCAGCAGGTCACGCATGTGCCCGTCGTGCGACTCCTGCGGTGCGGGCTCCTCGATCCACCGCTGCAGGAGCGCGGTGGCCAGCTGCACGTCCGCGGCGGACCTCTGCTGGGCCAGGAAGATCCGGAACAGCGCGTCCTCCAGCTCCGGCGTCCGGTCCAGGTCATGCACGCCGTAGTGGCCGAGGACCCGGAGGAGCCGGTCGCGGAAGTGCTCGGGCAGCCCGCCACGGTCGATGTCGAGGGTCTGCAGGAAGGTGTGGAAGTGCTCCTTCGGCGAGTGCACCCGCAGCTCGGTGTGCTCCTCCCCTACCGGCCGGTTGCGGCTCAGCTCGGCCAGGTCCGCGACCAGCGTCAGCAGCTCGATGTCGGAGTCCAGCACGGTCTCCCCGGCGCGCACCAGCTCGTCCCGCGCGGCGACGTAGTCGGCCAGCGTGGCCGTGCGGCCGGCGCCGTCGGTGTCGTAGCCCAGGAGCGCCGCGCTCAGGTCGGCGGCGCTGCGCGCGAGCCGCTGCGCCGCCGGGGCGTCGACGGCGGAGGTCGGCAGGTCCAGGGACGGTCCGGCGGCGACGTCGGCCGCCGGCTTCTCGTCGGTGGCCGCGTCCGTCGGCTCCAGGCGCACCAGTGGCGCCCCGGTCTCCACCTGGCTGCCGGTCATCACCAGCAGCTCCTTGACCCGTGCGGGGAACGGGGCGTTCAGCACCGTCTCCATCTTCATGCTCTCCAGCACCAGCACCGGGGCCCCGGCGGTGACCTCGTCGCCGGCCTGGGCCGGGGTGGCCACGACCAGTGCGGGCGCCGGCGACCGCAGCACGCCGCCCTCGTCGCGGCTGACCCGGTGGGTCACGGAGTCGACCTCGACCAGATGCATCGGGCCGTGCGTCGCGGTGACCAGGCGGAACCGCCGCTCGCCGAGCGTCAACCGGCTGCGGAACGCGTCCAGGCGCTCCACCTCCGCGTCCACGACATGCTCGGTGGCGCCGTCCTGCACCGTGACCCGGTAGCGGTGCGGTCCGATGTGCAGCACCGTGACGTGGTACGACGACCCGCGGAGCTTCAGGTCGACGCTCCACCCGGACTTGTGCTGGACATGGGGACGGCCGCCGTGCGCGGTCTCCAGGAGGCGCCGGACCTCGACCTGCTCCTCGACCTCGTAGGCCTCGATCGCGGCCGCGACCAGCGCGACGCCGGAGTGCCGGTCGGCCACGAGCCGTCCTTCGGCGCGGACCCGGTCGATCCAGCCCGTGTCGGCCCAGGACACCCCCGGTGCATCGCCGGCAACCACCTCCGGCTGTTCCAGCAGCTCTGCGATGAAGCCCTTGTTGGTGGCGCCGCCCTCGATGACCACGGTGGTCTCGGCCATCGCCCTCCGGAGCCGGGCCAGCGCCTCGGTGCGGGTCCGGCCGTAGGCGATGATCTTGGCGATCATCGAGTCGAAGTCCGCGGGGATGGTGTCGCCCTCGCCGACGCCGGTGTCCACCCGGATGCCCGGGCCGGCAGGGAGGTCGAGGAGCGCGATGCGCCCGGGCGAGGGTGCGAAGTCGCGGTCCGGGTCCTCGGCGTTCAGGCGTGCCTCGACCGCGTGGCCGACCTCCACGGGCCGCTCGCCCGCGAGCCGTCCGCCCGACGCGACGTAGATCTGCGCCTTGACCAGGTCGGTGTCGGTGGTCGCCTCGGTGATCGGGTGCTCGACCTGCAGACGCGTGTTGACCTCGAGGAAGGCGAAGCTGCGCTCGCCGGGGTGGTAGAGGAACTCGACCGTGCCGGCGCCGGCGTACCCGACCGCCAGCGCCAGCCGCTCGGCCGCCGCCTTGAGCTCCTCGGTCTGCTCGGGCGCGAGCAGGGGCGAGGCGGACTCCTCGACCACCTTCTGGTTGCGCCGTTGCACCGAGCAGTCGCGGACCCCGATCGCCCAGGCGGTGCCCTGCCCGTCGGCGATGACCTGCACCTCGACGTGCCGGGCGCCGGTGACCAGGCGTTCCAGGAAGACCACACCGCTGCCGAACGCCCGCGCGGCCTCGTCGCGGGTGCGCTGGTAGGCGTCGGTGAGCTCGTCGGCCGACGACACCTTCCGGATGCCCCGTCCGCCGCCGCCGGCCGTGGCCTTGAGCATCAGCGGGTAGCCGATCCGCTCGGCTGCGGCGAGCGCCTCCTCGATGGTGTCGACGCCGCCGCGGCTCCACGGTGCGACCGGGACCCCGACCCGCTCGGCGATCAGCTTGGACCCGATCTTGTCGCCGAGAAGGCGCATGGCCTCGGCGCTGGGACCGATGAACGTGACACCCAGCCGGACGCACAGGTCGGCGAACGCCGGGTCCTCGGCGACGAACCCCCACCCCACCCAGACGGCGTCGGCGCGGGTCTCCACCAACGCCCGCTCGAGGACGGCCAGGTCGATGTACGGGCGTGCCGACGCCGGGCCGAGCAGGTAGGCCTCGTCGGCCTCGCGCACGAACATCGCCGCGCGGTCCACGTCGGTGTGCAGGGCGATCACCCGCAGCGGCTCGCCTGGTGCCACGCGCTCGGCGTTGATGTCCCGGACCGCGTGGATGAGCCGCATCGCGGCCTCCCCCCGGTTGACCACCGCAATGCGCTGAAGCAACGCCGCTCCTCCCGCCTCGGGTCCCGCCGCGACCTCCCGCGACGGGCACCTGCCCACGAATCTCGCACGATGG
>JBIOYO010000239.1:0-8017 GCA_044870175.1 Nocardioidaceae bacterium
CGGTGGACCTTCCGCTACCGGGTCGGCTCCGACGACCGCGTCTACGGTGTCGCCGACACGCACGGCCTGCGCGGGATCCGGGACCCTGCGCAGGAGCGGGCGCTGGTCGACGCCCTCGAGCTCGACGACGACGGGGTCTACCGGCTCTTCGGCGGGCACCGCCGCGACCACGGCCTGGTCGCGGAGCAGACGGTGCGCGACCTGGCCGCCGTCGCCTTCGCCACCGACATCCTCCCGGGCCTCGAAGGGCAGGTGGAGCTGGAGGAGGTCGGCAGCCGCCCGGACTACCGCGAGGCCATCGGCGCGCCCGTGGTGCGGTTCGCGCCTCGCGAGGGCACGGCGGGGGAGGCGACCGGCCCCGGTCACCGCCCGGACTGGCTGGACCTGGAGGTCATCGTCACCGTCGACGGCCGCGCGGTCGCGCTGGCTCGCATCCTCGAGGCCCTCACCCTCGGCAACACGCGGGTCCTGCTGCCCGACGGCATGCACCTGCGGGTCGACCGGCCAGAGCTCGCCCGGCTCGCCGAGCTGGTGGCCGCCGCGGGTGAGCTGGTCGACCAGCCCGCTGACGGCGTCCGCGTCGGCCACGCGGACCTCGGGCTGTGGGACGAGCTGGCCGAGGTGGGCATCGTCGACGCCCAGGCCGCCGAGTGGGTCCGCGCGGCCAGGGCGCTGCGCGACCTGGACTCGCTGCCGGAGGTGGAGCCGGTCGGGCTCAAGCCGGAGCTGCGCGCCTACCAGGTGGCCGGCTTCCGCTGGCTGGCCTTCCTGCACCAGGCGCGGCTGGGCGGGATCCTCGCCGACGACATGGGCCTCGGCAAGACCCTGCAGACCCTCGCCGTGGTGGCCCATGCCCGGGAGCAGGGCGCCGACCCGTTCCTGGTCGTCGCGCCGACCAGCGTGGTCTCCACCTGGGCGCACGAGGCCGAGTCCTGCACCCCCGGGCTGGTCGTCCGCACGGTCACCGAGGCCCAGGCCCGGCGCGGCACCACCCTGGCGGCCCTCCACGAGGGCGCCGACCTCGTGGTCACGTCGTACACGCTGTACCGGCTCGAGGTGGACAGCTACACGGCGCTGGCCTGGGGCGGCCTGCTCCTCGACGAGGCCCAGGCGGTCAAGAACCACACCGGCAAGACCTACCAGGCGGTACGCCGGCTGGACGTGCCGTTCCGGCTGGCCCTCACCGGCACGCCGATGGAGAACCGCCTGATGGAGCTGTGGTCGCTGCTGTCCATCGTCGCGCCCGGCCTCTACCCGTGGCCGCGGCGGTTCGCCGAGACCGTGGCCAACCCGGTCGAGAAGGAGGGCGACCGGCAGGCGCTGGAGCGGTTCCGCCGGCGGATCCGGCCGTTCCTTCTCCGGCGCACCAAGGACCTGGTCGCCGCGGACCTGCCACCCAAGCAGGAGCAGGTGCTGGAGGTCGAGCTCACGCCGCGGCACCGGCGGGTCTACGACACCCACCTGCAGCGGGAGCGGCAGACGGTGCTCGGCCTGGTCGGCGACATCGACCGGCACCGGGTGGCGATCTTCCGCTCGCTGACCCGGCTGCGCCAGCTCAGCCTGGACGCCGCGCTCGTGTCGGAGGAGTACGCAGGCATCGGCTCGGCCAAGCTCGACCTGCTCGTGGACCAGCTGACCGAGGTCCTCGCCGAGGGCCACCGGGCGCTGGTGTTCAGCCAGTTCACCTCGTTCCTGCGGCGGGTCCGCACCCGCCTGGACGACGAGGGGATCGCGTCGGTGTACCTCGACGGGCGCACCCGCCGGCGCGGCGAGGTGGTGGACGGCTTCAAGAACGGCGAGGCCGGGGTGTTCCTGATCAGCCTCAAGGCCGGCGGGGTGGGCCTGACCCTGACCGAGGCCGACTACGTCTTCGTCCTCGACCCGTGGTGGAACCCCGCGGTCGAGGCCCAGGCCGTCGACCGCGCCCACCGGATCGGCCAGGACCGCCCGGTGATGGTCTACCGGCTGGTGTCGGCCGGCACCGTCGAGGAGAAGGTGATGGCCCTCAAGGCCCGCAAGGCCGCGCTGTTCGCCGACGTCCTCGACGCCGCCGGCGAGGCCGGGTCCGGCGTCCTCGACGCCGACGACGTCCTGGAGCTGCTCGCGCTGCCGGGCGCCGAGGTCGGGTAGCTCTGAGTCAGGACGGTGGCGCGACCCGTTCGAGCACGACCCGGACCTGGTGGTCGCCGGCGGCGCAGGTCAGCGGGATGCGGACGCCGTCGAGCCGAGTGCCGTCCAGCTCGACCCCGGACACCCGGCGGGGGGCGCCGGCAGGCGCCCGGAACTCGATCCGGTAGCGGGCCTCGCCGTTGCGGTAGACGACGGTCGCCGTGGTCCAGTCGGGCGGGAGGCAGGGCTGCACCACCAGCGAGTCGCCCTCCCGGAGCAGCCCGAGCACCCCCTCGAGGCCGGCCCGGTACATCCAGCCGCTCGAGCCGGTGTACCAGGTCCACCCGGCGCGGCCGACATGAGGTGGCACGGAGTAGACGTCCGCCGCCATCACATAGGGCTCGCCCCGGTACACCTGCACCTGCTCCGGCGTACTGGTGTGGTTGACCGGGTTGACCAGGGCGAAGAGCGCGGCCGCCTTCTCCTCCTGGCCCAACGCGGCGTGCGCGAGCACCGACCAGGTGGCGGCGTGGGTGTACTGGCCGCCGTTCTCCCGGACGCCCGGTGGGTAGGCCTTGATGTACCCGGGGTCCGGCGCGGACCGGTCGAACGGCGGGGTGAACAGCCGCGCCACCCCCTCACGGTGCATGACGAGCTGGGCGTCGACCTCCGCCATCGCGCGCAGCCCGCGTTCACCCCGGGCTGCGCCCGAGAGCACGGCCCAGCTCTGCGCGATGCTGTCGATGCGGCACTCGGGGCGCATCCCCGACCCGAGCGGCGTCCCGTCGTCGAAGTAGCCGCGGCGGTACCACGCCCCGTCCCAGCCGTTGTCCTCCAGCGCCTGGAGCAACCGAGCCTGCTCGGCGCCGCAGCGGGCCACGAAGTCGTCGTCGTGCCGGCTCGCCGCCAGGGGCGCGAGGTCGCTGAGGGTGCGGTGCAGGAACCACCCCAGCCAGACGCTCTCTCCCATGCCACCCGCACCGACTCGGTTCATGCCGTCGTTCCAGTCC
This sequence comes from Nocardioidaceae bacterium, assembly GCA_044870175.1. Taxonomy (GTDB): domain Bacteria; phylum Actinomycetota; class Actinomycetes; order Propionibacteriales; family Nocardioidaceae; genus JBIOUF01. The sequence goes on from JBIOYO010000239.1 coordinate 3,120, forward strand.
CCGGTGCCCATCAGGGGCAACCCGTGGCGGCCCGACTGGAACGCCCGCTCGATCCCGCGGACGCAGTGCTCGTAGAGGGAGCCGCGCTCGACCGACTGCGTCGGGGTGAAGAACCGCTCGTGCTCGTCGTCGGCCAGCTCCTCGCCCTCCAGGTAGGGGACCTCCACGTCCAGCACCGCGGTATCCCCGGTGACCCGCACGTAGCGGGCGACGGCGTGGGAGAGCCAGACGACGTCGTCGCTGATCCGGGTGCGCACGCCGGTGCCGTCGCCGGGCAGCCACCAGTGCTGCACGTCGCCCTGGACGAACTGACGTCCGGCCGCGCGCAGCAGGTGCTCACGGGCCAGGCCGGGGTCGACCAGGACGACCGCCATCCCGTCCTGAAGCTGGTCGCGGAAGCCGAACGCCCCGCTGGCCTGGTAGAAGCCACACCTGGCGTACATCCGCCCCGCGAGCGTCTGGTACATCAGCCAGCCGTTCATGACCACGTCGAAGGACCGGTCCGGGGTCTCGACCCGCACCCGCTCCAGTCGGTCCGCCCAGTGCGCCTTGACCTCGTCGAGCACTCGGCCGGGCTCCGTCTCCCGGTAGCGGAGGACCAGCTCGCGGGCCGCGGCCACGGTGGCCCCGGCGCCGAGGAGCACCCGCACGTCGCGTGTCTCGCCCGCTCCGAGGGTGAACCGGGTCTGCAGCGCCGCACACGGGTCGAGCCCGGCCCCGGTTCGCCCGGACAGCGGCTCGCCGCTGGCGACGCCGTCCGGGCAGGCAAGAGTGCCCTGCCGACCCAGGACCTCCCCCCGGTCGCCGCTGACGCTGTGCTGGTCGCCCGCGAGGTCGGCGAAGACGACCTGGTCGGCGAACTGGGTGCTCCACGGGTTGCGGACGAGGAGGGCGCCCGTCTCCTCGTCGAGAGAGGTCAGCAGATGGCGGGCGGTGACGTGGCGGCTGTTGCCCAGGACCAGCTCGTGCAGGCTGGTCACGGAGACCGCTCGGGGCGCCTGTCCCGTGTTGGTGACCCGGAGCCAGGAGACCTTGACCGGGTCGGCCAGGGGCACGAACTGGACCAGGTCGAGACGCAGGTGCTCGGTCTCATGGAGGAACGCCGTGTAGCCGAACCCGTGCCAGGCCACGTGACGCCCGGCCTCGACCGGGGCGGCCGTCGGCGTGGCGATGGCTCCGGTCGCGTCGTCGCGGACGTACAGCGCCTCCGACGGCGTCGCCGTGACCGGGTCGTTGCGCCACGGCGTCGTCTGGTTGTCGCGGCTGTTGCGCCACCAGGTGTGCCCGGCGCCCTCGGCGGTGACGAGGAATCCGAGCTGCTCGTTGGCGACGACGTTGCTCCACGGGACCGGAGTCGGCTTGCCCGCGTCGAGCACCGTGACGTACTCGCGGCCGTCCTCGGAGAAGCCGCCGAGGCCGTTGGCGCTTCGAAGTGGCTGGAGCTGCGGTTCCGCGTCCGGCCCGCTCGACACGGCACGCGGGGCAGTCGTGGCGCCTGTCAGCGGCGCGGCGTCGGCCGGGGGTGGCAGCTGTCCGGCCAGGTCGCCCCGCGACGCCGAGAGGACGACCCGGGCGGTGGCCAGCAGCACGCTCAAGGTCGGTGGCGACACCTGGTCGGCGCGGACGACGAAGATCCGGCCGGTGGAGTCCGGGGAGCCGGTGCGTTCACGGATGGCGGTGGCGGAGCCGTCGAGCAGCTGGTGCAGCTGCTGGACGTAGGTGGTCGACTCGTCGTTGAGCAGGACCAGGTCGACCGCGAACCGTCGCATCCGCCAGTACTCGAACGCGCGGACCAGCTGACGGGCGACGGAGAAGTCGTCGAGGTGGTCGATGCGCAGCACCACGATCGGCAGGTCACCGGAGATTCCCAAGGGCCACAGGGCCGACTGCGGCCCTGCGTCCCGGGCCAGCTGGGACGCCGGCGGCCTCAGCGCAGGGTGCGGGTAGACGACGTGGCCCGCGAGGGTCTGGAAGAGGCCGGCCTCCTCCACGTCGATGCCGAGGTGGCGCAGCTGCACCTGGCTCTGCGTCCAGGAGAGCAGGGCGACCCGGTCGTACGCCGAGACGCTGGAGTGCTGGTCGACCAGGTCCAGGAGCTCGCTGCGGCTCGATGCTGCGAACGTCCAGAAGTAGGCGCGCACCTCTCCTCGCGGTGGGACCCGCAGCCGCTGGCTGAGGGAGAAGATCGGGTCGAGCACGTAGCCGGTGCTGCCGTTCACGCGTGACGCGCGGTGCACCTGCGCGGCGGAGCGCACCGTGCGCCCCCGGCCGACGAAGCGCATCCGGTCGGTCTCGACGGCGGTGGGCCCGAGCGCGCCGGACTCCACCACGAGCCGGTGCCCCGCCCACACCTCCGGGTCCGAGGGAGAGCGTCGCCGCCGCATCGCGATGATCGCCGACTGGGCAGGGAGGAACTCGGTGTGGACGAACATCTTGGAGAACACCGGGTGCGCGTCGTCGTCGCGCGCGGCCGCCAGCACCAGCTCGGCGTACGACGTGACGGTGAGGTGGGCGGCCTTGCGGCGGTCGTTGCGGACCACCAGACGCCGGACCAGGGCGTCGGACTGTGGGGACAGGTGGTACTCCAGCTCGGTGGTGTAGGGCCCCTGCTCCCGGGTGAACACCGCGCGGTCGTCGGCCATCCTGACCTGGCACGGCGCCCGTCCGCGCACGGGGAGCGGGGTGGCGGACCAGGTCCGCCCGGCGTCCTCGTCGCGCAGGTAGATGTGGTCCCCGGCCTCCTCGGTGGTCGGGTCGGGATGCCAGCGGGTCAGCGCCGTGCCCTGCCACCGCAGCTGACCACCGCCGGCCGGGGTGAGGGTGAGGCTCAGCCGGCCGTTGGACAGGTGGTGGACGGCGGGGGCCAAGGTGGCCGAGCCGGAGAAGACGCGCTCCGGCTGGGAGAACGTGGAGTACCGGCTCCGGTCCCGGTCGCGGTACTCCCGCCGGGGGTGGGTGATCGGGACGTCACGGGGCGCGCGCTCCTGGAGCAGCAGCTCCGTGGCGGTGACGATCGGCTCCGAGTGGAACCGCTGCCGCATGAGGCCGCCGGTGAGAGCGCCGTGGATGCCGGCGATCGTCATGCCCTGGTGGTGCGCCATGTAGCAGCGCACGAGGGCGAAGTCGGCGCCCTCCGGCACGCGTCCGGGCGTGAAGTCCAGCGACTCGTAGTAGCCGTACCGGCCCAGCGCGCCGCACTGGGCGAGCCGTTCGAAGTTGCTCGCCGCCGCGCCGGGGTCCACCATCGCGGCGAGGCCCGTCGCGTACGGCGCCACCACGACGTCCTCCGCCAGCCCACGCACGATGCCCAGGCCGGGCACACCGAAGGGCGAGTACTGGTAGGTGAAGGCCAGGTCCCGCGCGTTGTAGGCCGCCTCGGAGATCCCCCACGGCACGCCGAGCTCCTCGGCGTACTTCCGCTGCCGCCGCACGACCAGCTGGGCCGTGGTGTCGAGCAGCCCGCCGCGAGGGACCTGCATGACCAGGGACGGCATCAGGTACTCGAACATGGAGCCCGACCAGGACTGCAGTGCCGCGCCACCGCCCACGGCCGTGACCGGGCGGCCGAGCAGGAACCAGTGCCTGGTGCGCACGTCGCCCTTGGCGATGCCGAGGTAGCTGGCCAGCCGGGCCTCGGACGCGAGCAGGTCGTACGCGCTGTCGTCCAGCCGGCCGGACGGCACGTGAAAGCCGATCGAGAGCAGGCTTCGCCGGGTGTCGAAGAGGAAGCCGAAGTCCATGCGAAGCGCCGCAGCCATCGCCTCGTCGGCACACCACCCGAGGCTCTCCCGCAGGGTGGCCAGGCCGCCGCTGTCGAGCTCCTCGTCGCGTCGCAGGCTCTGCACCGAACCGAGCACGGACCCGGCCCACGCCGTGACCTCCGACGCGTCGGGGTCCGCCAGCAGCGCGGCCTCCGCGCAGAGCTCGCCGGCGGCGGCGGCGGCCGGCCCCCATGAGACCGGGTGGCCGTCACCGGCGGCGTCCAGCACCCGCTCCAGGGCCACGACCCGGTCGCCGACCCGCCGGCGCTGCTCCGTGTCCAGCCCTTCCGCGGCCGCGCGGCCGAGGACCTCGCGGAGCACCCACACCGCGTCCTGGACGCCGGCGGCGCGGCTCTCGAAGGCCGTCCCGGCGTCGAGGGCTTCGACCCATTCACGGCAGGTCGCCGACACGGTCATCAGGTGTCCGGCCAGGTTCCCGCTGTCGACGGTTGAGACGTACCTCGGTTCGAGCGGCTGCAGCGTCGTGGTGTCGATCCAGTTGAAGAGGTGGCCGCGGTAGTGCTCCAGCTGTCGCAGCGTGTGCAAGGTCCCGCTGAGCCGGGCCGACGCCTCCCCCAGCCCGATCCAGCCAAGGTCGCGGGCGCTGACCGCGGCGAGGAGGTAGAGCCCGATGTTGGTCGGCGAGGTGCGACGAGCCACCGTGGGCTGCGGGTCCTCCTGGAAGTTGTCGGGAGGGAGGTGGTGCTCCGTGGCGGTGACGAAGGTCTCGAAGAAGAACCAGGTACGGCGGGCGATGGCCCGCAGGGCCTGCCGCTCGTCCGGGCTCAGCTCGGCTGCCGGTGTCTCGGTCGGACGGCTGGCCCAGCGCGCGACTGCGGGGGCGGAGAGCCAGAGCAGGGAGGGTACGGCGGCGACAGCCAGGTGGGCCGGCCCCCGAGCGGCCGCTACGCCGAGCGCGAGGACGGGGAACACCAGACCGCCCGCCATGAGACGCACGTAGTGCCCGACGTCGTCTCGGGCACTGGCGTCCGCGGCGGCTGCCGTCTGCCACTGGAGCAGGTGGCGACGCGAGACGACCAGGCGGTACAGGGTCCGGCCGACGGCGTCCAGCGTCAACCAGGCCTGGTGACCCAGGAAGACCAGGTTCAGTCCGGCCAGCGTCGCCCCGTCGGCGAC
>JBIOYO010000240.1:0-4782 GCA_044870175.1 Nocardioidaceae bacterium
ACCCCGCCGCTGATCGGGTTGCTGGACGTGACGAACGGGTAGGTGCCGTGGTCGACGTCGAGCATGGTCGCCTGGGCGCCCTCGAAGAGCACGGTGCGGCCGGCGTCGAGGGCCCGGTTGAGCACCAGGGAGGTGTCGGCGACCATGGGCTTCAGGCGGTCGGCGTACTCGGCGATCTCCTCGAGGACCTCCTGCACGCTGATCGCGCGGCGGTTGTAGACCTTGACCAGCAGGTGGTTCTTGGACTCCAGCGCCGCCTCGACCTTCTCGGCGAGGATCTTCTCGTCGAACACGTCGGCCACGCGCACGCCGATGCGGTTGATCTTGTCGGCGTACGTCGGGCCGATGCCGCGGCCGGTCGTGCCGATCTTGCTCCGCCCGAGGAACCGCTCGGTCGTCTTGTCGATCGTGGTGTGGTAGGAGGTGATCAGGTGGGCGTTCGCGGAGACCAGCAGGCCCGAGACGTCGACCCCGCGCGCGGCCATCGCGTCGATCTCGGCGAACAGCACCCGGGCGTCCAGCACGACCCCGTTGGCGATGACCGGCACGCAGCCCGGCGTCAGGACGGCGCTGGGCAGCAGATGGGTGGCGAACGTCTCCCCGTCGACGACGATGGTGTGGCCGGCGTTGTTGCCGCCGGAGTAGCGCACGCAGTAGTCGATGGAGGAGCCGAGCAGGTCGGTGGCCTTGCCCTTGCCCTCGTCGCCCCACTGCGCTCCGAGCACCACGATGGCCGGCATCGCTCACCTCTTCCGCGGCGGGGCTTGGACCGCGCGAAAGGCTACCAAGCACGGCCGCCGGCCGGTTCCCGGCCCGGTGGCCGGCGGCGGGCACGGGACCTACTAGGTTGCCGGGGGTGGAGCCCCTGCTGCTGGTCACCAACGCCGAGGCCGGCAGCGCCGACGACGACCAGGTCGAGGCCGCGCTGGCGGTGCTGCGCGCGGGGTTCGACGTCCAGGTGCGCGCCACCTCGTCGCCGGAGGAGCTCCGTGAGGCGCTGACGAGCTCCCCGGCCGCGACCGTGGTGGCCGCAGGGGGCGACGGCAGCCTGCACGCGCTGGTCAACGCGCTGGCCGCCGTCGACCTGCTCCGCACCCGCACCGTGGGCCTGGTCCCGCTCGGCACCGGCAACGACTTCGCCCGCGCCGCGAGCCTCCCGCTGGACCCCGGCGACGCGGCCCGGGTGGTGCTCGATGGCCGGACCCGCGAGATCGACCTGGTGGCCGACGACGCCGGGACGCTCGTGGTCAACGAGGTGCACCTCGGGGTCGGCGCGCAGGCCAGCCGGGCCGCCGCGGGCTGGAAGGAGCGCCTGGGCCGCGTGGGGTACGTCGTTGGTGCCGTGGTCGCCGGGCTGCGCCCCGAGTTCGTCCGCGTCGCCGTAAGGGTCGACGGCGAGGTGCTCGTCGAGCCGGACCGGAGGGTGGCGCAGGTGGCCGTCGGCAACGGCACCACGGTGGGCGGCGGCACCCCGCTGACCCCGGAGGCCCAGCTCACCGACGGTCAGGTCGACGTGCTGGTGTCGTTCGCCGTCGGTGCCCTGTCGCGGCTGGCCTACCTCGCCTCGCTGCGCTTCGGCAAGCACACCCGGCGCAGCGACGTGGAGTACGTCCGGGCCCGCGAGGTCACCGTCGAGGGCGCCGACTTCTGGGTCAGCACCGACGGTGAGATCGATGGTCCGCTCCGCCGCCGCACCTGGACGGTCCAGCCGGGAGCGATGACCATGCTGCTCCCGCCGGCCGCCTCGAGCCGCCCGGCGGGGTAGTCGGGCAGATTCCCATGGGATGCAGCTCTTCTGCCGCTTCCCATGGCGTACGCCGCGTGGTCAGCGGCGGATCCTCGTGGGCAGCAGCCCGCCCACGCCGCGCTCCGGCCCCCGGTCAGGCCCCGCCGAGCAGCGCGTCGTACGCCGCCCCGCTGGAGTCGCGGAGGAAGCCGCGGCAGCGCTCGGCCTCCCCGGCCTCGCCGATCCGCTCGGCCGCCCGGGCCAGCGCCGCCAGCGACCGCAGGAAGCCCCGGTTGGACTCGTGCTCCCAGGGCACCGGGCCGTGGCCCTTCCACCCGTTGCGGCGCAGCAGGTCCAGGCTGCGGTGGTAGCCGACGCGGGCGTAGGCGTAGACGGTGAGGTCGTCCGCCCCCTGGTCCGCAGCCTGCTCGGCGAGGGTCGCCCAGGCCAGCGGGGACTCCGGATGCGCGCGCACCACCTCGCCCGGCGCGGTGCCGGCGGCGAGGCCGGCCGCGGCGGGGTCCGCCGGCAGCAGCGTGGGCGGAGGGCCAGCGAGCAGGTCGTCGAAGCTCACCGCCTCTGCCCCCGGTCCGCTCTGCACTGGCACACGGGCCGAAGGTGCCCAAGACACGCGGTCCACTGTCGCAGGGTCCGTGGTCGGCAACGCCGCGGTGCGGTGACCTGTGGTCGCCTACCCAGGATTGCCGGCTCGCTCCGCTCGCTCATGACGGCATTGTGCCCGCCGCCGGTCGACCGCCCTGTCGGCGGCGGGTGACACCATGGACGGATGGAGCGCACCCCCCCGACCGGTCCCGGCCGGGCATCCGTGGTCGTCGATCTCGACGGTCCGCGCCGGCGGCCGTGGCCGGCACTGTGGGCGATGGTCATCGGCTTCTTCATGATCCTGGTCGACACCACCATCGTCTCCGTCGCGACCCCGGCGATCATGACCGACCTCGACGCCGACGTCGACACCGTGATCTGGGTCACCAGCGCGTACCTGCTGGCCTACGCGGTCCCGTTGCCGGTGACCGGGCGGTTGGGTGACCGGCTCGGCCCCAAGTGGGTGTACCTGTCCGGGCTGACCCTGTTCACCGCCGCCTCCGCCTGGTGCGGCCTGACCTCGTCGGTGGAGATGCTGATCGTGGCCCGGGCGGTGCAGGGCCTCGGTGCCTCCCTGGTCACCCCGCAGACCATGGCCGTGATCACCCGCACCTTCCCGGCCGAGTCGCGGGGCCGGGCGATGAGCCTGTGGGGCGCCACCGCCGGCGTCGCGATCCTGGTCGGGCCGCTGCTCGGCGGGGTCCTGGTCGACGGGCCGGGCTGGCAGTGGATCTTCTTCGTCAACGTCCCGGTCGGCGCGGTCGCGCTGGTGCTCGGCTGGCGGCTGATCCCGGTCCTGGAGACGCACGCCCACGACTTCGACCTGGCCGGGGTCGCGCTGAGCGGTGTCGGCCTGTTCCTGCTCGTGTTCGGCATCCAGGAGGGCCAGTCCTTCGACTGGGACCGCACCGTATGGCTGCTGATCGCCGGGGGCGTCGCCGTACTCGCCGGGTTCGTGGTCTGGCAGGCGGTCAACCGCACGGAGCCGCTGGTGCCGCTGAGCCTGTTCGCCGACCGCAACTTCTCGGTGTCGAACGTCGGCATCGCCGTCGTCGGCTTCGCCGCGACCGCACTGGGCTTCCCGGTGATGCTCTACGCGCAGGTGGTGCGCGGCTGGTCACCGACCGAGTCCGCGCTGCTGCTTGTGCCGTTGGCCGTGTTCGCCGGCGTCCTGGCGCCTCTCGTCGGCCGGCTCATCGACGTGCGGCACCCGCGGTACGTCGTCGGCTTCGGCATGGCGGCGATGGCGGCCTCGCTGTTCTGGCTGTCGCGGGCCATGACCCCCGACGCGTCGTGGCCGTCCCTGCTGCTGCCGATGTCCCTGCTGGGGGTCGGCAACGCCTTCCTGTGGGGGCCGCTCGGGTCGACCGCGACGCGGAACCTGCCGATGCGGTACGCCGGCGCGGGCTCGGGCGTCTACAACACCATCCGGCAGGTCGGCGCGGTGCTGGGCAGCGCGTCGATCGCCGTGCTCATGCAGTCGCGGCTGGCCGCCGACCTCGGCGCGGCGGCGACCAGTCGGTCCGGCTCCGGCCTGGAGACGGTGGGGGCCCTGCCTGCGGCGTTGCACGAGGGGTTCGCGTCGGCGATGGCCGAGTCACTGCTGCTGCCGTCCGTCGTGCTCCTGCTCGGCCTGGTCGCCACGCTGCTCTACCAGACCCCGACACACCTCTCCCCCGCCCCGGCGCGGGAGGCCAGGACGGGGGTGGAGCGCTCCCCTGCTTAAGGGGGTGAAGCGGGTCTCAGCCGATGGTGTGACCGGTGCTGCGCAGGTTCTCGCAGGCCTCGACAACGCGCGCGGACATCCCGGCCTCGCCGGCCTTGCCCCACGCGCGCGGGTCGTAGGCCTTCTTGTTGCCGACGTCGCCGTCGACCTTCAGCACGCCGTTGTAGTTGGTGAACATGTGCCCGGCGATCGGCCGGGTGAAGGCGTACTGCGTGTCGGTGTCGACATTCATCTTCACCACCCCATAGCGCAGCGAGTCCTCGATCTCGGACTTCAGCGAGCCGGACCCGCCGTGGAACACGAAGTCGAAAGGCTGTGCGTCCTCGGCCAATCCGAGCTTGGCAGCGGCGACCCTCTGGCCCTGCTCGAGGATGTCTGGCCGGAGCTTGACGTTGCCCGGCTTGTACACGCCGTGCACGTTGCCGAACGTCGCCGCCAGCAGGTACTTGCCGTGCTCGCCGGCGCCGAGCGCCTCGATGGTCTGCTCGAAGTCCTCGGGCGTGGTGTAGAGCTTGTCGTTGATCTCGTGGGCCACGCCGTCTTCCTCGCCGCCGACCACGCCGATTTCGATCTCGAGGATGATCTTGGCTGCCGCGGCCTCTTTGAGCAGCTCACGAGCGATCTCGAGGTTCTCGTCGAGCGGCACCGCCGAGCCGTCCCACATGTGCGACTGGAACCACGGCGTGCCGCTTGCCTTGACCCGCTCCGTCGATGCAGCGAGCAGCGG
>JBIOYO010000241.1:0-4325 GCA_044870175.1 Nocardioidaceae bacterium
ATGAAGGGGTGAGCAACCGCCGCCGCCTGCGCCTCGTGCTGGCGGGCGTGCTGACCGGGCTCGCGGGGACCGCAGCCGGCATGGCCGCCACCGCCGTGCTGAACCAGCGCGCGACGCCGGTGACCGCGGTGGCCGAGGCCGTCGTCGAGCACACGCCGGGCCGGGTCGCCGAGGCGGCGATCTCGGTGGTCGGCACGTGGGACAAGCCTCTGCTCGTCACCGGGGTCTCAGCCGGCCTGCTGGTGCTCTCCGCGCTGGCCGGGCTGCTGGCCGGCCGCAACACGCTGCTCGGCAGCTCGGTGTTCCTCGCGATGGGGACCATCGCCGCGTTCGCGGCGCTGTCCCGGCCCAACGCCACGGCGGCCGTGCTGCTGCCGGTCGGCGTCGGCGTGGTCACCTGGGTGCTGCTGCTGCCCTACCTGACCCGGCTCGCCTCCGCGGCCGCCGGCCCGGCGTCGGAGGACCGGCGCCGGTTCCTGGTCGCGGCGGGGGTCGTGGCCGCGGCGTCGGTGGCGGTGGCGGTGGCCGCGCGCGTGGTGGGCAGGTCGCGGCGGCTGGTGGAGTCGGCCCGGGCTGCGCTGCGGCTGCCGGTGACGACAGGGGCGGTGCCCGCCGGGGCGGACGTGGACGTCGCCGGGCTGACCCCCTGGCGGGTGCCCAACCCGGACTTCTACCGGATCGACACGGCGCTGGTGCTCCCCGCGATCGCGCCGCACGAGTGGCGGCTGCGGGTCCACGGCCTGGTGGACCGCGAGCTGACCCTGACGTACGCCGACCTGCTGGGCCGCCGGCTCACCGAGGCATGGGTGACCCTGTGCTGCGTGTCCAACCCGGTGGGCGGCGACCTGATCGGAAACGCCTGGTGGAGCGGGGTGCGCATCGCCGAGATCCTCGCGGAGGCGGGGCCGCAGGCCGGAGCCGACGCCGTCCTGCAGACCTCGCACGACGGCTGGACCTGCGGAACCCCGCTCTCGGTGCTCACCGACGACCGTAACGCCATGCTGGCGATCGCCATGAACGGCGACCCGCTGCCGCTGGAGCACGGGTTCCCGGTGCGGATGGTCGTGCCCGGCCTGTACGGGTTCGTCTCCGCCACCAAGTGGCTGGTCGACCTGGAGGTGACCCGGTTCGACGCGTTCGACGCCTACTGGACCACCCGGGGCTGGTCGGAGCAGGCACCCGTACGGACCCAGTCGCGGATCGAGGTGCCCCGCGGGAACCACCGGGTCGGCGCCGGGCAGGTCCGGGTCGGGGGGACCGCGTGGGCCCAGCACACCGGCATCGACCGGGTCGCGGTGCAGCTGGACGGCGGGCCCTGGCAGGAGGTCACCCTCGGCCGGGTGCCCGGCAACGACACCTGGGTGCAGTGGCGCGGCACCCTCGACGTGGCGCCCGGCAACCACACCCTCGCCGTCCGCGCCACCGACCGGAGCGGGTACACGCAGACCGGGGTCCGCCGCGACGTCGCGCCCGACGGTGCGACCGGCTGGCACACCGTCGACTTCACCGCGGAGTGAGGGGCCCGGGGCAGCGACTCACCAGTTGCGGTTCGCCCCTCGCGCCGGCAGCGGGTGCGCGTCGTCGCGGACGACGTAGACCAGCCCGCCGGAGCCTCCCGAGGGCGCGCGGGGCAGCCACGCGTCCTCGAACTGGCCTCGGTCGTAGGTGCGTCGTACGCCGGCGCGGGTGGCCGCGGCCGGGTCGTTGACGACGACGTCCCCGCCCCGGGTGAACCCGGCGATCACCATCAGGTGGCCGTTGGTGGCGGCGATCGGCGAGCCGTCCAGCTCGCCGCGCCCGAACCGCACCGAGGCCACCAGCGGGATGCCGGCCGCGACGAACCGCTCGGCCTCGCGCAGCGACCGCAGCCGGGTGACGAACGCGTGGCCCGTCCGCCCGGCGGCGTAGGCGGTGTTGAACGGCCAGTTGCCGGTGCCGGCCAGCCGCCGGTCGTAGGTCTGCCGTGCCGCGTGCACCACGGCCGGGTCGGGGTGGCCGTGGCGGACCCACCGCAGCGTGTGCGGTGAGGGCAGCGCGCCGTAGTAGGCGAGCAGCATGGTCACCGACGTCGGCGAGCACCAGGCGCGCCCGCCGCCGCCGTACTGCCGGTAGGTCCCGGCGTGCACCATCTGGCTGTACCGGGGCACGGGCAGGACGGTGCCCCGGGCCAGCGCCGGTCGCGACGTGCGGACCGAGGTGGTCGCCGGGAGCCGCGAGACCATGGCGCCCACGCGGTCGAGCCGGGGTGTCGCAGCGGTCCCGCCCCGCCGGAACAGGCTGACCCGCAGCTGCCAGGAGGCCAGCCCCGGCGTGACCAGGGTGTCGTAGGCGACCCGGGCCAGGTCGTCGGGCTGGGAGTCCGGCGAGGTGCGGCGCAGCTGCCGGTCGTCGGCGGCCCAGCGGCCGAGCACGTCCCAGCTCGAGGTCCGCCCCTGGGCGTTCCGGCCGCGCGCGGCCACCTCGACGTAGGTGTCGCCCGGTGTGCCGCCCTCCCAGGAGGCGACCAGCTCGGTGAGGGAGAACCCGGGACGGACCCACGGCGAGGTCCACCGGCCCACGTCGTAGGCGCCGGCGCGAAGCCGCGGCCGGTCGAGCAGCAGGCGCCCGCCCACCGAGCGCACCCCGTCGAACGTCCCCCGGCCGAACGCCGCGTCGGTGCCCCACGACGTGTGCACGATGCGCCGGGCCGGCGTCGCTGCCGCGGCGCCGGCCGGCAGCGGCCCCGCGGGGAGGGCGACGAGGCCCACGGCGGCGAGAGCGGCGGCCACGGCCGAGGAGAGCGCGCGCATCCTCGACGATAGGACCACTACCGCCCCATTGGTCAATACCGCCTCGTGGGAATCATCAGCACCAGCGACGTCCCTAGACTTGGCCGGTGACCATCCGGATCTACGACTCCGCCCGGCGTGGGGTGCACGAGCTCGTGCCGCTGGAGGAGGGACGCGTCGGCGTCTACGTGTGCGGCCTGACCGTGCAGTCGGAGCCCCACGTCGGCCACGTGCGGTCCGCGCTGGTCTTCGACGTGCTGCGCCGGTGGCTGGAGCTGCGCGGCTACCGGGTCGACCTGATCCGCAACGTCACCGACATAGACGACAAGATCCTGATCACCGCGGGCGAACAGGCCCGGCCCTGGTACAACCTCGCCTACGCAATGCGCCGCGAGCTGGACCGGGCGTACGACGCGCTGCACGTGCTGCCCCCGACGTACGAGCCCCTGGCCACGGGGCACGTGCCCGAGATCGTCGAGCTGATCGGCCGCCTGGTCGAGCGGGGGCACGCCTACCCGGCCGCGGACGGCTCCGGCGACGTCTACTTCGACGTGCTGTCCTGGCCGGCGTACGGCGAGCTGTCCGGGCAGCGCGTCGAGGAGATGGAGCCCGCCGCCGACGCCGACCCGCGCGGCAAGCGGGACCCGCGCGACTTCGCGCTGTGGAAGGGCTGGAAGGCCGACAGCGAGCCCGAGACCGCCGCCTGGCCCTCGCCGTGGGGACGCGGACGGCCGGGCTGGCACATCGAGTGCTCGGCGATGGCGCTGAAGTACCTCGGCCGCGACTTCGACATCCACGGCGGCGGGGTGGACCTGCGGTTCCCCCACCACGAGAACGAGCAGGCGCAGTCCCGGGCGGCCGGGTTCGGCTTCGCCGCGTCCTGGATGCACAACGCGTGGATCACCACGGCCGGGGAGAAGATGAGCAAGTCGCTCGGCAACTCGCTGACCATCCCTGCTGTGCTCCGGCGCTCGCGCGCGCTGGACCTGCGGTTCTACATGGTCGCCATGCACTACCGGTCCCACGTGGAGTTCTCCTTCGAGGCGCTGGACGAGGCGGCCGTGGGCTTCGCGCGGGTCGAGACGTTCCTGGACCGGGCCCGTGACCTGGACCCCGGCTTCGCCGAGGGCCCCGCCGCGGGGCTGGGCGAGGTCCCGGAGGCGTTCTGCGCCGCGATGGACGACGACCTGTCCACGCCGGCCGCGGTCGCGGTGCTCTACGACGCGGTGCGCCACGGCAACCGGCTGCTCGGCTCCGGCGGCGGAGCCGAGCTCACCGGCGTCGCGCGGTCGGTCCGGGCCATGCTCGCGGTGCTCGGCGTCGACCCCTACGACCCGCACTGGACCGATGCCGGCGCGTCGGCCAAGGAGCACCAGCTGGCAGATGTCGTGGACCGCCTCGTGGCCGGGCTGGTGGAGCGGCGCGCGAAGGCGAGGGCGGAGCGCGACTTCGCCACCGCCGACGCCGTCCGCGGCCAGCTGCGCGAGGCGGGCGTCGACCTGGAGGACACGCCGCAGGGCCCGAAGTGGAGCCTGCCCTGATGGCCGGCAACTCCGC
>JBIOYO010000242.1:0-7607 GCA_044870175.1 Nocardioidaceae bacterium
TTCTTGTCGTTGCTCTTCACCGTCGTCCAGGGCGCGATGTCGCGGTCGGTGCGGCGGAACATCTCCTCCTTCGCCGAGGTGTAGCCGTCCCACTTGTCCAGGGACTTCACGTCGATGGGGGAGAGCTTCCACCGGCGCACCGGGTCGACCTGGCGGATGATGAAGCGTGTGCGCTGCTCGGCGCGGGTCACGGAGAACCAGAACTTGGTCAGCGTGATGCCGCTCTCGACCAGCATCTGCTCGAAGAGCGGCACCTGCTCCATGAACTGCTCGTACTCGTCGTCGTCGGCGAAGCCCATCACGCGCTCCACGCCGGCGCGGTTGTACCAGGACCGGTCGAACAGCACGATCTCGCCGCGGGTGGGCAGGTGGCTGACGTAGCGCTGGAAGTACCACTGGTTCTGCTCGCGGTCACTGGGCTTGGTCAGCGCCACGGTGCGCGCGTAGCGGGGGTTCATGTGCTCCATGAACCGCTTGATCGTGCCGCCCTTGCCGGCCGCGTCCCGACCCTCGAACAGCAGCACGTGCTTGCCCCCGGTCTCGGCGGTCCAGTTCTGGAACTTCAGCAGCTCGACCTGGAGCAGGTACTTCTGCTCGTCGTACACCTCGCGCGTGAGCCGCTCGTCGTACGGGTAGTTCTCCCGCCACGTGTCGACCGCCTTGCCGTGCGGGTCGATGAGGATCGGGTCGTCGTCGTGGTCCTCCCCGACGGAGTACCCCTCGGTGTGCAGCAGGTCGATGTACTCGCGCACGTTCTGCAACATGTCGCGCAGGATAGGCCATCGCGGCGAACCGGCGAGGACCGCCGGAGCACGCTGTCTCAGTGCGCCTTCTCGACGCGTACGCCGACCAGCCCCTGTGGGGTCGCGAACCTCTCCATGCTCGTGGCGACCAGGTCGATCGCGTCGGTCAGGACCTCGTCGTCGCCGGCGAGGTCACGCTCGAAGGCGAGCTGGAACAGCCGGTCGCCCACCTCCACGGCGAGCTCGGCGTGCAACGGGCGCGCGGCGCCGTCGACCAGGCCGAGCCCGGTCGCCAGGTCGAAGAGCGTGCGGGCGGTCTGCCGGTTGTGCTCGCGTCCGAACCGGTCGATCGCCGCGTTGGTCCGGCCCCGCAGCCAGATCATCACGAACGCGGGCCGCCTCCGAAACACCGTCACGTAGGACCGCATCGTGCTCGTGACGATGCTGCGGACGCTCAGCTCGGTCAGCAGGTCCAGGTCGGCCATCACCTGCGCGTCCATCGCGGCGATGTCACGCTCGACGAGGGCGAGCAGGATCGCGTCGCGGTCGGCGAAGTACTGATACAGCGAGGCGACCGGGATGTCGGCCAGGGCCGCGATGGACCTGGTGGTCACCGCGTCCACGCCGTGCTCGACGACCAGCGCGCCGGCGGCGTCCAAGATGCGCTCGACCCGGCCGATCGAGCGGGACTGTTGAGGCACCCGGCGGCGGGGAGCGGCCTGGTGCTCCTGGTGGCCGCGCCCCTCCCTGGCGGTCCTGCGGTGAGGCCGACCTGCCGAGGATCCCCCGTCGACCATCGGCCTCCCCTGTCAGCCCGAGAACTGTCAGCCGGAACCGGTCAGCCCGGAACCTGTCAGCCCGGAACGGCCTGTCCCTTGCCCAGGACGGTGACCCCGCCCTCGCTCACCACGAAGCCGCGGCGCCGGTCGTCCTCGTGGTCCACACCGATACTTACCCCGTCGGGCACCACGACATTCTTGTCCAGGATCGCGTTGCGGATGGTGGCCCCCTTGCCGACCCTCACGTTGTCGAGCAGGACGGCGTTGAGCAGCGACGCCCCGTCGGCGACGTAGCCGTTCGACCCGATCACCGAGGTGTCCACGCTGGCGCCGGAGACGATGGAGCCCTGGGAGACGATGGAGTCCCGAACGCTGGCGCCCTGGACGAACTTGGCGCCGGGCAGCTGTGGGTGCGAGGTGAAGATCGGCCACTGGGTGTTGTACAGGTTGAACACCGGCAGGGCGGAGACCAGGTCGAGGTGCGCCTCGTGGTAGCTGTCCAGGGTGCCCACGTCACGCCAGTAGTCACGGTCACGCTCGCTGGAGCCGGGGACGTTGTTCTCCTTGAAGTCGTAGACGCAGGCCCGGCCCTGCCTGACCATCATCGGGATGATGTCGCCGCCCATGTCGTGCCGCGAGGACACCTCCTCGGCGTCCTGCTCCAGCGCCTCCACCAGCGCGTCGGTGGTGAACACGTAGTTGCCCATGGAGGCGAAGACCTCGTCCGGGGAGTCGGCCAGCCCGGGCGGGTCCGCGGGCTTCTCCAGGAACTCGTCGATGGCCAGGCCGTCCTCGGCGGCCTTGATCACGCCGAACTGCCAGGCGTCCCTGCGCGGCACCCGGATCCCGGCGACGGTGACCCCCGCCCCGGACTCGACGTGCGCCTGCACCATCTGCGACGCGTCCATCCGGTACACGTGGTCGGCGCCGAAGGCCACGATGATGTCCGGCCGCTCGTCGTTGATCAGGTTCATCGACTGGTAGATCGCGTCGGCGCTGCCGAGGTACCACTTCGGCCCGCGGCGCTGCTGGGCGGGCACCGGGGTGACGTAGTTGCCGAGCAGGGTCGACATCCGCCAGGTCAGCGCGATGTGCCGGTCCAGGGAGTGGGACTTGTACTGGGTGAGCACCGCGATCTTCAGGTAGCCCGCGTTGACCAGGTTGGACAGCGCGAAGTCGATCAGGCGGTAGGAGCCCCCGAACGGGACCGCCGGTTTGGCCCGGTCCAAGGTGAGGGGCATGAGTCGCTTTCCCTCGCCGCCGGCGAGGACGATTCCGAGGACGCGCGCCATGGGCCGACCCTAGCCGTTCCGGCGGTCCCAGGACACTGGCGCTGCCGAGGGCCGTGCCCGGGCTGAGACCCGCCGTGCCTTGGCGCGTCAGGCATTCGACCGCGGTTTCATGGCGGTCGCCTGCTCCGCGGTGCGGTCGGACCTCGCTGCCGCGGCCCGGGCAGAACTCCCTCACTAGCCGTTCCGGCGGTCTTGGCCATAGGTTCGAGGTCATGCGCGTGGCCATCTTGACCCGAGAGTTCCCCCCGGACGTGTACGGCGGCGCCGGCGTCCACGTCGACTTCCTCGTCCGTGAGCTGCGTCGGCTGGTCGACGTCGAGGTGCACTGCATGGGCGAGCCGCGTGAGGGGGCGGTCGCACACAGCGAGGACGACCCGCGGCTCGTCGGCGCCAACCCGGCGCTGCGGATCCTCGCCGCGGACCTGGAGATCACCGCCGGCGTGAGCGACCCCGAGCTGGTGCACTCCCACACCTGGTACGCCAACATGGCGGGGCACTGGGCCAAGCTGCTCTACGCCGTACCGCACGTGGTCACCGCGCACTCCCTGGAGCCGCAGCGGCCGTGGAAGGCCGAGCAGCTCGGCGGGGGGTACCGGTTGTCCAGCTGGGCGGAGCGCACGGCGTACGAGGCCGCCGACGCGGTGGTCGCGGTCAGCAACGGGATGCGCGCGGACATCCTGGCCGCCTACCCGTCGCTCGACCCCGCGCGCGTGCACGTCATCCACAACGGCATCGACGCGGAGTTCTACCGGCCCGACCCGGGCACGGACGTGCTGGAGCGTCTCGGCGTCGACCGCGGCCGCCCGTACGTCGCGTTCGTGGGCCGGATCACCCGGCAGAAGGGGGTGCCGCACCTGCTCCGCGCCGGGCTCATGCTCGACCCGGACATCTCGCTGGTCCTGCTCGCCGGGGCGGCGGACACCCCCGAGCTCAAGGCGGAGACCGACCAGGCCATCGACGACCTGAGGTCCGCGCGGAGCGGCGTGTTCCTGGTCTCGGAGATGCTGCCGCGGGAGGACGTGCGGCAGGTGCTCACCCATGCCCTCGCCTTCGTGTGCCCCTCGGTCTACGAGCCCCTGGGGATCGTGAACCTGGAGGCCATGGCCTGCGAGACCGCGGTGGTGGCCAGCCGCGTGGGCGGCATCCCCGAGGTGGTCGCGGAGGGGGACACCGGGCTGCTCGTGGACTGGACCCCCGGCGACCCCGCCGGGTTCGAGGAGCGGCTGGCTGCTGCGGTGAACCAGCTGGCCCGGGACCCCGGCCAGGCCCGGCGCATGGGGCTGGCCGGCCGGGAGCGAGCGGTGCGGGAGTTCGGCTGGGATGCGGTGGCCGCGCGGACCGTCGAGCTGTACTCGTCGCTGGGCTGACCGCCTGGGCGGCGCGGACAGGGCAGACTCCCGCGGGCGAACTTCGGCGGCGGGCCCCCGAGTCGGTAAAGAATCCCGGACGATCACCGGAAGCCCACAAGTTTTCCACAGGACACGGGCATGCTCGACTTGCCGCAGGGTCGCCGCTGACAGACACTGAGCCGTCGGGCGGGGGGCGTTGGACCCGGACGCAGGCTGCTGCGGGGATGGGAGGTCTGCCCACCATGAGAGTCGCTGTGACCGGTGCGACCGGGGTGCTCGGTCGCTCCGCGGTCCCCGCACTCGTCGCCGGCGGGCACGAGGTGGTCGGGATGGCGCGCAGCCGGGCGAAGGCCGAGGTCCTGACCGGCTGGGGGGCGCAGGCGCGCGCGGCGGGCCTGTTCGACCACGACTCCCTGGTCGGGTTGTTCGAGGGCTGCGACGCGGTGGTGAACCTCGCGTCCTGCCTGCACGTCGGCCACCGGGTCCGCTCGCCGTGGGCCTGGCGCGCGCAGGACCGACTCCGCATCGAGGGCGTCCGGAACGTCGTCGCGGCGGCCCGCGACGCGGGCGTGCGCCGCCTGGTCCAGGAGAGCGTGTCCTGGCTGTACGCCGACCAGGGATCGGCCTGGATCGACGAGTCGTCGCCGGTCGAGATCACCCGGGCCACCGAGCCCGCGTCCATGGGCGAGTTCGCCGTGCAGGAGTTCACCGACTGCGCCCACACCGCCGTCGCGCTCCGGTTCGGGGGGGTGGTGGGCGACGACGCAGCGACGCGCTGGTCCCTGCGTGCGGTCGCCCACGGACGACCGATCGGGCGCGGCAGTCCCGAGGGCTGGACCCACGTGCTGCACGGCGACGACGTCGGGCCGTGCGTCGTCGCGGCTCTGGACGTGCCGAGCGGGGTCTACAACGTCGGTGCGGCCCCGGTGCTGCGCCGCGACCTCGTCGCGGGGTTCGCCGCGGCGGTCGGGCGCCCTCGTGGCGAGTTCGTCGGCCCGGTGACCCGGCGGCTGGGCGGCACGCGGGCCGAGCCGCTCGGACGGTCGCTGCGCGTGGACTCCTCGCGGTTCACCTCCATGACCGGCTGGACGCCGCGCCGGGACAGCTTCGACGCCTCCTGGCTGGACGGGCTCGCCGAGCCGCTCGCCGTACGATGACCAGGTGGTGACCGGCCCACCGCCTTCCGGCGAGCAGCCCGCGGACACCGCCGGGGAGCGCCGCCGGCGGCGCGAGCACCTCTTCGGAGACGTGCTCCCCGACCGCACCACCGACGAGTCCGACCCAGGCGACGCGGGTGAGGCGACCCGGAGCCGGGAGGACTGGCTGCGCGGCCAGGTGCCTCCGCACCACGGCTGAGCCCGGCTCACTCCGCTCGGCGGCGTGGCGGAGCGATACAACGCCGCGGATGGGGTATGCCGACTGCGTGCGCGAGCTCACGATGACGCACCCCGACACCCTGCTGTGGCCAGACCCGGGCGACCTGGACGACCACTGGCGGTGGCGGCCGGAGTGGGCGGTGGACCGGCCCTGCTGGTACTGGTACCTGACCTTCGACGCCCCGGCGATCGCCCGGGCGGTCGGCGCTCCCCTGCTCGCCGCGGTCGAGGCCGTGCCCTGGCTCGACCCGGTGCCACCGGCCTGGATGCACCTGACCCTCTGCGACGTCGGCTTCACCGACGAGCTGGACCCCCAGGTCGTGCACGACGTGGTGGCGGCGGTCGAGCCGTTGGTCGCGGGGCGGCTGCCCGTGGAGCTGTCGCTACGTCGGGTCGCGGCGATGCACGGAGCCGTCGTCCTGCCTGCCGGGCCGCTCGAGGCGCTCCGACGGCTGTGGGACGCGGTCGCGTCAGCCACGCAGCGGGTGCTCGGCCCGACGCGGCCGCTCTTCCACCGCCACGAGCTCTGGCCGCACGTCAGTCTCGGCTACGTCAACCGCGCCGTCGGGCGCGAGGACGTCGCCTCGGCGTTGGGCCGGTGGCCGCTGGCCGCGGCCGCGCGGGTCGCCGTGGACGGGCTCACCCTGGCGTCGGTCACGCGCCGGGACCGGCACTACCAGTGGCAGGTCACCGCACGGGTAGACCGGTGGTGCTCGAGCCATCGCCTCGCGACACCAGCGCGTCCCGGATCTCGCTGAGCAGCACGATGTCCTCCGGCGTGCCCTCCGGCTCCTCCTTGGTGGGGAAGAACCGCTCCTTGGCCCTGGTGTACGGCATCACCACGCCGAAGTAGACCACCGCCGCGAGGATCAGGAACGCGATCACAGCGTTGACGAACGGCGCGACGTCGACGCCGCCCACCAGGAGCTTGCCGATCTCCTGCGAACCCGTCGCCTTGCTCAGGAAGGCCAGCAGCACGTCGGTGAACGACGTGACCACGGCCGTGAACGCCGCGCCCATGATGAACGCGACGGCGAGCTCGACGAGGTTGCCGCGGAGGATGAACGCTCTGAAACCACTCATGGTGCTCCTTCGGCTCCCCGGCCGAGAGCCGCTCGTAGGGTGCGGACAGGTGCGCAACCTAGTCGGTCAGCAGCGGGGAGAGGAACGATGAGACGCCTGCGCCGGCGAGGCGCTCGGCGTCGGAGGGGGTCGCCGCGACGACCACGAGCCCGCCGCTGACCAGACCGTCCTCGCGCGCGCTCGGCTCCGGGATCGCCACCACCGGGACGCCGGTGGCCACGACGTCCGCGTCCTTGCCCTGGGGGTCGGCCGCCACGACGTCGATCCGGTCGCCGACGGAGAGCAGCGGCACCGTCGCGGCGTCACCGAGGCGGATCGGCACCGCCACGAGCCCGGGGTAGCCGGCGAGCAGCGAGGGCGCGACCACCCGTACGTCGGTGACCGGCTCACCTCGGCGCAGCGGAGCCGCCGTCGTGCGTCCGACCAGCGGCGCCGGGGAGACCGCCGCACCGGCCGGCACCGCGTCCGGTGGCAGGCCGACGACGGTGAGGTCCGCCCGCTGGAGCACCTGGCCGCCGCCGATGTCGCGCGCCGCGACCACGGCGGACGCCGTCGCCGGGGGCGGGGGCGAGACCGACCGCAGCCCCGCGAGCACCGCCAGCCCGACGCAGACCGCTGCCAGCGTCCGCCGGCGGGAGAGCATCGCGCGTCGGAGCCGGCGACGCAGGAGGACCAGACGGTTCATGGCTGCCACGGTAGGGCGACCGAGCCCCGCGCCGCGGCGCTCGTCCACAGGCACGGCTTGTGCGATGATTGGCACTCGAAGCCTACGAGTGCCAGCCCTGCGGCGGAGGAGGAGCACGATGCCCACCTACCAGTACTCCTGCGCCGACTGCGGGCACTTCTTCGAGCAGGTCCAGAGCTTCAGCGAGGACTCGCTGACCGTCTGCCCACAGTGTCAGGGCCGGCTGCGCAAGGTCTTCAACGCGGTGGGCGTCGTCTTCAAGGGGTCCGGCTTCTACCGCACCGACAGCCGCGCCGAGGC
>JBIOYO010000243.1:0-2593 GCA_044870175.1 Nocardioidaceae bacterium
CCGAGCAGCCGGTTCAGCTTCCAGCGGGTCTCGGCGTACTCCTCCTCGGGCGTGGACCGGACCGTGACGCCGCCGCCGGTGCCGGCCTCGTAGCGCCAGGACGACGCGCCGGACCGGGTGGCGACGAGCGAGCGGATCACCACGCCGAGGTCGGCCCGGCCGCCGGCCCCGACCCAGCCGAAGGCGCCGGAGTAGACGCCGCGCGGGGTCCCCTCGACCGAGGCGATCACCTCCATGGTCCGGCGCTTGGGGGCGCCGGTCATCGACCCGGCCGGGAACAGCGCGCGCAGCGCGTCGACGGTGCTCACGCCGTCGCGCAGGTGGCCGCGCACGGTGGTGACCAGCTGGTGGACGGCAGGGTAGGACTCGACCTCCATCAGCGCCGGGACGGTGACCGTGCCGGGCTCGCAGACCATGGCCAGATCGTTGCGGAGCAGGTCTGTGATCATCAGGTTCTCCGCGCGGAAGCGGGGATGCTCGGCGAGCAGCCGGCGCTGAGCCTCGTCGTCGGCCGGGGAGATCCCTCGCGGTGTCGTGCCCTTGATCGGCTTGGTCTCCAGCCACCGCCGCCGGTCGACCGTGGCGAACCGCTCCGGGCTGGCGCTGAGCAGGTGCACCCCGTGGTGCTGCAGGTAGCCGGCGTACGGTGCCGGGTTGACCGCCCGGAGCCGCAGGTACGCCGTGACCGGGTCGACCGGCGACGTCCGCGCGAGCCGGTAGGTCAGGTTGACCTCGTAGGTGTTGCCGAGCCGGAGCTGGCGCTGCACCTCGGCGAAGGCCGACGCGTACGCCGGGTCGACCGGCTCCGCCCTGCCTGCGACGGACGGGCCCGGCTCGGGCGGCGGCTCGTCGTGCTCGAACACCACCGGGTCCCGGACCCGCATCCAGACCGCGTCCGGCACCGCCGCGCCCACCTCGGGGACCAGCGAGGGGACCAGCGAGGGGACCAGCGAGGGCAGGTCCGGCCGGCAGGAGTAGCCCAGGTAGCCGACCCAGCTGACCGCCGGGTCGCCGTCGTCGCGGGCCACCTCACGGGCGAGCACGTCGAAGACGTCCTCTCCCACCACCTCCGCCGCACCGGAGCGGTGCCGGCGCACGACCCGGCTGCGGGCGTCGTAGGTCAACGACACGTCGTCGGCGGCGAGCACCCCGACGATCGAGCGCCGGCCGGACCACTCACGGGACCCGCCGCCATCGAGCCAGAACATCCGCGGCGACGCGGCGGCACCGCGGTGGAACGCCTCCACGGGACCGGTCACGACAGGCCCAGGAAGTTGGCCAGCATCACTGCGCCGTGCTCGGTCAGCACCGACTCGGGGTGGAACTGCACCCCCCACAGCGGCAGCTCCCGGTGCGCGACGGCCATGACGACGCGCCGGCCATCCGGGGCGTCGCAGCCCGCGGTGACCCGCAGCGGCGCCGGCACGTACGACGCGTGCAGCGAGTGGTACCTCACCGCCCGGAACGGCGACGGCACGCCGGCGAACAGGCCGGTGCCGTCGTGGCTGACCAGGGCCACGTCGCCGTGCGCCGGGCTGGTCGCCTCCACCCGCCCGCCGTACGCCGACACCAGGCCCTGCATGCCGAGGCACACCCCGAGCACGGGCACCGCGGCCGCGCGCAGCAGGTCGCGGCCGACGGAGAAGTCACTGGGCCGGTCGGGATGCCCCGGCCCGGGCGAGAGCACCACGTGGCTGAAGCCGGCGAGGTCCGCGACCGTCACGGTGTCGTGCTCCACGACCGTGGGAAGGGCACCGGTCACCTCGGCGACCAGGTGCACCAGGTTCCACGTGTAGGAGTCGTAGTGGTCGACGACGACCACGCGAGGCGTCACGGTGGGTCAGGGTCTGAGCAGGTCGAGGACCAGCCGGTGGAGCAGGTCGTCGCCGTTCTCGGTGAGGATCGACTCGGCGTGGAACTGCACCCCCCGGTAGTGCGGACCGGCCACCAGGTGCACGTCCCCGGTCTGCGGGTCGGTCGCCACGGTGACCCCCTCGGGAAGCGGCCCGGCCGGGCGGCCCACGAAGGTGTTGTAGAACCCGACGACCTCCTCGCGGCCGTCGAGGCGCACCCGCGACTGCGTGCCCTGGAAGACGATGTCCTTGTAGGCCAGGGGGATCCCGAGACGGTCGCACAGCACCTGGTGGCCGAGGCACACCGCAAGAAACGGCCGGCCCTGCTCCAGCAGGGCGTCGACGGCGGAGCGGAACGCCGCGATCTTGGCTGACCGGCCGTCACGGGGGTCTCCCGGCCCCGGCCCGACGATGACCAGGTCGTGGCCGTCGAGGCTGCCCGGCCGGTAGTCGGAGTGTCGTACGACGGTCGAGGTCATGCCCAGCACGGAGAGCACGTGCTGCAGCATGTTCACGAAGTCGTCCTCACCGTCGAGGATCACCACGGACCGCCCCTTGAGGTCCGGGTCGGGGGCGGTGCCGCCCTGGTCGGTCAGCCAGAACCTCGACAGCCGCTGGTTGCGCGAGCCGAGGGCGATCAGGACGTCCTCGTCCGTGGTCAGCTCGGCGACTCCGGTGGTCGGGGCCGCCGGGGGGTCCACGAGCCCGAACGCGGTGAGGATGCCGCCCGCCTTGGCATG
>JBIOYO010000244.1:0-2900 GCA_044870175.1 Nocardioidaceae bacterium
GTCTTGTCGAGCGGGACCACGAGCTCGCCGTCCTCCGCGGCGCGCTGAGCGGCGCCCTGGAGGGGCAGGGCTCGGGGGTCGCGGTCACGGGTGACTCCGGCACCGGCAAGTCCGCGCTGATCGCGGCCGCCTGTGCAGGGGCTGCCGGCGCGCGCGTGCTTCACGGCAGCTGCGACCCGCTGACGACGCCGCGCCCGCTGGGCCCGTTCCGGGACGTGGCCGCGGAGCTCGGCGCCGGGCCGGTCCTCGACCGCGAGGACCTGCCGCTGTCCGCCGTCTGCGAGGCGGTGTACGACGCGCTGCGGCGCGAGCCGGCCGTCCTGGTTGTGGAGGACCTGCACTGGGTCGACGCGGCGTCGGTCGAGGTGCTGAGGTTCCTCGCCCGCCGGGTGGAGTCCCTGCCGCTGGCCCTCCTGGTGAGCTACCGCGACCACGAGATCGGGCCTCGGCACTCCGCGCGGCCCCTGCTCGGCGACCTCGCCAGGGTGGAGGGTCTGACCACCCTGCAGCTCCGGCCGCTGTCGGTGGACGGCGTGCGAGGGCTGCTCGCCGGCACGCCGCTGGAGGCCGAGCGGGTCCACGCGCTCACAGGCGGCAACCCGTTCTTCGTCACCGAGGTGGCCAAGGACCCGGACGGGCCGCTGCCGGCCTCGGTCCGCGACGCGGTGCTCGCGCACGTCGCCGACGTCGAGCCCGGCGACGTCGAGGTGCTGCAGCTGGTCGCGACGGCCCCGGACCGCCTGGACGACCGGGCCCTGCCGGCGCTCGGCGTCGACCTGCCGACGCTGCGCCGGCTCGACGGGACCGGGCTGCTCACCCGGGCTCGGGGAGGGCTGGTGTTCCGGCACGAGCTGGCCCGCCAGGCGGTGGAGAGCACGGTCCCGCCCGGCGGCGACGCACGGTTGCACGCCCGGGTGCTCATAGCGCTGGAGCACATCGAGCCCCTCGAGCCGGCGGTGCTCACCCACCACGCCGTCGCCGCCCGCGACCGCCCGCGAGCAGCGCTGTACGCAC
The DNA here is from genome assembly GCA_044870175.1 of Nocardioidaceae bacterium. Taxonomy (GTDB): domain Bacteria; phylum Actinomycetota; class Actinomycetes; order Propionibacteriales; family Nocardioidaceae; genus JBIOUF01. The sequence goes on from JBIOYO010000244.1 coordinate 1,015, forward strand.
GCGTCGCCGCCGGCGAGGCGATCCGGGCCGGGGCGCACAGTGAGGCGGTCGCGTTCTTCCAGATCGCACTGGACAATCTGGACGGCACGGCCCCCACGGAGCGGGCGGGGCTGCTCCAGCAGCTCGGTTTCGAGCAGTACATGACCAGCCGGCTGGCAGACGCCATCGACACGGTGAGCGCCGCCTTCCCGCTGTGGCAGCAGGCGCGCGACCGGGCGGGCCTGTCCGCGGCGTACGACTCGTGCGCCCTGTTCGAGTACTACAACGCACGACGCACCCGGGCGGAGGCGCACGCCGACCTCGCCGTACGGATCGCTCGCGACGACGGCCAGGTGCTGACCTACGGCACCGCCAGTGCCACGCGTGGCTACCTCGCCTACCACCGCAGCGACTTCGGCCTGGCCCTGCAGTGCTGCGAGGAGGCCGGCCGCGTCGCCGCGGACGGCGACGAGCGGCAGCTCGCACTGCGGACGGAGTTCATCGGCTCGGCGACCGCCCTCGCGACCGGGGACGTCGACGCCCGCGCCCGGCTCGCCGACCTGGTCGAGACCGCGCGGGCCAACGGCTGGGACGAGCTGGCCTCCGCGATCTACTCCAACCTCGCCTACCTCGACGTCGAGCAGCGCCGACTGCACGCGGCGGAACTGGTGCTGAGCCAGTCGCTGCCGTTCGCCGTCGAGCGGGAAATCCCGATCTGCCGGTTCTGGCAGACCGGCGTACGGTCCCGGCTCCGGCTCGCCACGGGGCACTGGGAGGCCGCGCTCGAGGACGCCGTACAGGTCCTGGACGACGAGGGCATGCCGCTGGCCAAGCTGTGGCCCCGCCTGGTCACCGCGCTGGTCCCGCTCCGGAGGGGCTCGGAGGATGGTGCCGGGGACGGGCTTGAGGCCGCCTGGCAGCTGGGTGAGCAGATCGACGAGCCGGTACGCCGCCTGGCGGTGCTGTCCGCGTTCGCCGAGCGCATGTGGACCACGGGCGCCGAGGACCCCAGAGTCACCGACCTCGCGGTCCGCGAGCTCCCGTCCCTGGCTGCCGCCGGAGGCGCGGCATGGGCGGCCGGGGACCTGGCCACGTGGCTGGCCCGGCTCGGCCTTCCCGTCCCGGGCTCGCTCGCCGTCGCCGAGCCGTTCCGGCTGACGCTCGCAGGCCGGCCCGACCAGGCGGCGGCCTGGTGGCGCACGACCGGCGAGCCGTTCGCCGAGGCCATGGCCTGGGGGGACTCCGCCGAACCCGCCCACCGCGCCCACGGCATCGAGCTCCTCGACCAGCTCGGCGCCACCGCGAGCGCGGACCGGCAGCGCCTCGCGCTCCGCCGCGACGGCGTCGCCCATGTGCCGGCCCGCCCCCGCGAGAGCACGAGGGCGAACCCCTCCGGTCTCACCAACCGGCAGCTGGAGGTCGCCAGGCTGGTCTCGCGCGGCTTCACCAACGCCGAGATCGGGGCGCGTCTCTACATCTCGCCGAAGACCGCCGACCACCACGTCTCCGCCGTCCTGACCAGGCTGGGCCTGCCCAACCGTCGGGCGGTCATGGTGCGGGCGGACGAGCTCGGTCTCGCCTGAGGCACGCCGTGAGCCCCCGGTAGGTACGCTCGACAGCACCATGGAGGAGAACAAGGCCCGCCGCGTCGTCGACGCCCTCCGCGACCGCGGCACCGACGCCTCGCTGGCCCGCGTCGGCGTGTACCAGTTCGGCGTCAGCATCACGCTTCCCGACGGCCGCGAGGCGACCTGGGACTCCGACGGCACGGCGGCGCTCGAGGCGCAGGTGATGCGCAACGGCGTCCTCGTCGGCTACGTCCCGGCCATCGAGGGCTCCGACGACTACACCGAGGACCAGGTCGTCGACGCGATCGTCCGCACCGACTACGACAAGCCCATCGCGAC
>JBIOYO010000245.1:0-4402 GCA_044870175.1 Nocardioidaceae bacterium
TGCCCGGCCGCCACCTGGTCGTCGTTGAGGCAGACCAGGGCGCCGAAGCCGGTGTTCGCGGGGTCGTAGTGGTCCCCGAAGGAGAACAGGTGCCGCGTCGTGCGCCCGGGCACCCGCGTGGTGAACCGCTCGCCGGCCCGGCTCACCCGGGGTCGCCCGCTCACCGCACTAGGCTCACACAGGTGCGCAAGGCGGTGGCGGTCGTGGTCGGCCTGCTGATGGTCGCCGTGGGCGGCCTGTGGACGTTGCAGGGCCTCGGGTACGTCGGGGGCAGCGCGATGAGCGGCGAGTCGTTCTGGGCGATCGTCGGCCCGCTGGTGGCGGGGTTCGGTGTCGCGCTGCTCGTTGTGACCTTCCAGCGCCGTCAGCGCTGAGCGCGGTCCCTGCCCGGTCCGGGTAGGCCGAGGGAAACGACGCAGGCACCAGCCCGCGTGTCACACGGCAGTCCCGGCCGGTGTCTGTATGTCGTACCCACGCGCCACAGGAGGACGACATGACCGGCACCGCCCGTATCCAGCCCGCTCCGATCACCGGTGTCTTCGGCGCGATCGTGAGGCGCTTCAGCATGAAGCTGCTCGGGGATGTCCCTGAGCCTGTGGGCATCTACTTCCACAACCGGCCGGTGCTGAAGGCCTTCCTCGCGGTCAGCGGCAAGGCACAGAAGTGGCGCGCCTGCGACGAGAACCTGAAGTCGTTCGCGCACATGGCCGTCGCCGCCCAGGTCGGCTGCTCGTGGTGCCTGGACTTCGGCTACTTCCACGCCCACAACGAGGGCCTGGACGAAGAGAAGGCCAGCCAGGTGCCGGTATGGCGCACCTCGGAGGCCTTCACGCCGCTGGAGCGGGACGTCTTGGAGTTCGCCGAGGCGATGACAGCAACGCCGCCGACCGTCACCGACGACCAGTTCGCCAGGCTGCTGGAGCAGCTCGGCGAAGCGGCGATGGTCGAGCTCACCACCCAGATTGCCCTGGCCAACCTGTACACACGGTCGAACGTCGCGATGGGCATCGAGTCGCAGGGGTTCTCGGCCGCGTGCCAGTTCGAGCTGGCCCGGCCGGACGTAGCGTCGCGGTCATGACCGACCCGTTCGTCACCCATCGCAGCCTGCTGTTCACCGTTGCCTACGAGCTGCTCGGGTCCGCGGCCGACGCCGAGGACGTGGTGCAGGAGACCTGGCTGCGGTGGGCCGACGCGGACCGGTCCGAGGTGCAGGACCCGCGTGCCTACCTGGTGCGCATCGTCACCCGGCAGGCGCTCAACCGACTCCGGACGCTCGCGCGTCGCCGCGAGGACTATGTGGGCCAGTGGCTCCCCGAGCCGCTCCAGACCACTCCCGACGTCGCCGAGGACGTCGAGCTCGCCGAGAGCGTCTCGATAGCGATGCTCACCGTGCTCGAGACGCTCACCCCGACGGAGCGTGCCGTGTTCGTGCTCCGCGAGGTCTTCGAGCTGCCGTACGACGAGATCGCGTCGGCCGTCGACAAGACCGCCGCCGCGGTCCGGCAGGTGGCGCGCCGCGCCCGTGCTCACGTGGCCGCTCGCCGGCCTCGGATGCAGGTCGACCGGTCCGAGCAGCAACGGGTGGTCGACAGGTTCCTCGCCGCACTGACCAGTGGCGACGTACAGGGGCTGATGGAGGTGCTGGCACCCGACGTGGTGGTGGTTGCGGACGGCGGTGGACTGGTGCCGGCGGCCCGGCACCCGGTCGTCGGTGTGGACAAGGTCGTCGCGTTCCTGTCGAGGTTCTCCATCCTCGCGCCCGCTGCGGTCGTGGACATGCTCTGGCTCAACGGCGCCCTGGGCGGGCGGATCGTGCTGGACGGCGAGCTCGACACGGTGGTCAGCTTCGTCGTCGAGGACGGCCGGATCGCACGGATGTACGCAGTCCGCAACCCGCGCAAGCTGAGTCGGCTCGACGAGCAGGCCGTGCTCACACGCTGAGGTCGACGCCGGCCCGGGCATCGAACCCGCCGCACTGCGGGCTCGCGAGGCACACTGCCCCGCGGCCGCGGCGCGACGAGGAGCTCCTACAGCGCGGGTGCGCCCCGGTCGAGGGAGAAGTCGACAAACTGGTCGCGAGGTTCCTCCGCCTCCGCCGCCCCGGCGACGGGGGCCGGCTGCGGCCGGCGCGGCTTCCCCGCTCCCGACGCACCGCCGCGTCCGGGGTAGACCAGCACGCCGAACACCGGGTCCGGCACGGCGTCGAGCGCGGCGACGACCGCGGGCAGCTCGCGGAAGGTGTCCCGCTGGTGCTCCTCACCGAACGCCAGCTCCAGGATCACGCCCCACCGGGGGGTATGCCACTTCCACTCTTGCGCTGCGTTGGTGATCGCCGCCTCGACCAGCGACTCGCCGTGGCCGTGCCGCCATCCATCGGCCTGCATCTCGCCGTTCCGCACCTCGATGGTCAGCCAGAAGGCCATGTGGCGAACAGTACGCCGGACCAGACTCAGCTGCGGAAGGGTCAGGTAGGACTGCGTGGGTTTGCCCTAGCCTGCGTCGCCGATCCACTCAACGATGGTGTCGGCGAGCCGTCGCTCGACCGGCGTGGTCGCGGGCTGTTGGGTGAGCTGGGCGACCAGCAGCGGCGTCGTGGTGCCGAGGTCGTGGGTGCCGGTGTGGTCCACGGCGTACCAGCGTCCGTGCGGCGTGCGCCAGTAGTAGAGCCCGGGCAGCGGCTGGTAGTGCCGCCACCCCCGGGCATGGGTCCGCAGCCGGTGGTGGTGCCGGCCCAGCGGTCCGACGTTGTCGGGGTGGGTCTGCCCGGGTGGCCCGCCTCGGCTGACCGGGACGTACGGTCTGGAGTGGTCCAGGTCGGCCCGGCGGGTCGGGGTGGTGCCGTGGGGGAACACCTCCACCGGGCTCCGCAGCGCGACCGCCTCGCGCATCAGCGGGGTGTGCTCGTACCCGTCCACTGGTGAGATGCCGTCCTGGTCCAGCACCGGCCGGATGGTCACCTGGCAGCCGCCGAGGAGCTCGGTGACCCCGGCCAGGGTGGTGGCGAACCCGCCGCCGGGGACGTCGGTGTCCTCGACCCGGCCGACCCCCTGCCCGGTGTGGACGGTGGTGTCGGTCAGGTGCAGGTACAGCATCGCCGGCGGCAGCAGGCAGGCCAGGTCCACCCCGGCCAGCCAGTCACCGACCGCGGCCGCCGCCGTCACCGCGCTCATCTCATCGGGCGGAACCGGCTCAGGGTCCGGGTCGGACTGATCCGGCGGCACCGGGTCCCGCTCCCGCTCCGGGTGGGGCTCTGGCGGCCGCTCAGGCTCGGGCGCTGACCGCGGCTCGCCCACCAGAACCGGCTCATACCATGTCTCCGGGTCCGGATCGGGGTGGAGCTCCAGGTCGGGCTCCGGCACGGAGTCCGACGTGAGCGGCGACCCTGCCCAGGCGGCCGGAGGTTCCGACACGGTCTCGCCCAGCGGCTCGACCGGTGGTTCCTGAGCGCCGTCGAAGGGCTCAACCCGCGGGTCGGCGGCCTCTGTGTCAGCGGCGTCGCTATCGGGAGCCTCAAACGCCTCGGCCCGCTCGGCCCGCTCGGCGCGGTGGGCGCGGTGGGCGCGGTGGCGGGCGGCGCGGGCGGCGTCGGCCAGCAGCCGGCACGCGAACGCCGGGGTCGCCAGGATGGTGAACGCCTTGGCCCGGCGCACATCGACCGGGTCGGTGTCGCCGTTCTCGGCCAGGATCTGCGCCAGTCGGGTGATCATCGCGTCGAACCGGCGCACCTCCCCGACCCAGGTCCGGGCGGTGAAGGTCCGCAGCCCGGTCCGGCCCTCGATGTCGCAGTCCTCGGAGGGCCCCAAGGAGGCGTACCGCCGCCGCGTCTGCGCCTGCCGTCGCTCCTCCGCCGCCTCGGGGTCGGCGGCGATGATTGCCGCGTCCACCAGCCCCACCGCCCGGCCCTGGGTCAGCCCGGGCAGCCGCCGCGCGGTCCGCGCGTCCACCCACCGCGCCTGCTCCAGGCTCAGCCCCGCGGCCCGGGTCCGGCGCACCACCTGGCACACCGTCCACGCCGGCACCACCAGCTCCTGGACCAGCGCCCACAGCCGAGGGTGCCGGTGCCGCAGGTCCATCGCATCGGCCACCACATACCCTGCCGCCGCCGTGGAGGTGTGCAGCGCGCAGCCGAGCTCATCGGCGGCGAACTCCGCCACCCGCGGAGTGCCGTCCCCGCCGGCCGCCACCAGCCGCTCCCGGCTCTTCTCGATCACCGACCACGGCACCCCCGCAGCCGCCCGCCGGGCCTCCTCCGCCCGCACCGACTCCGGCCCGTTCAGGTCCACCCACCGACACACAAGCGCCAACCGCCGCGCCCCCGCCGCCAGCTCCGCCCGCCGCAACCCCTCCACCGCCGCCAACGTCCCCTCCCCGTCCAGGCCGTCCAGCGCGTCCAGGGCGGCGC
>JBIOYO010000246.1:0-2098 GCA_044870175.1 Nocardioidaceae bacterium
TGCCACCGGTCCGGGTGACGACGCTCACCGTGGTCGGCGACGTGATGCTCGGGCGCCGGGTGGCCTCCGCCTCGCTGGCCGCCGGGGACGCCGGCAGGCCGCTGCGGCCGATGGCGCGGCGTCTGGCCTCCGCCGACGTCACGGTCGGCAACCTGGAGAGCACGCTGTCGCGGGCCGGTCCGCCGACCCAGGGCGGGGACTCCTTCGCGGCGCCGCCCGCCGTGCGCGGCGCGCTGCGAGACGCGGGCCTCGACGCGCTCAGCCTGGCCAACAACCACGTCGGCGACTTCGGGCCGGTGGCGCTGGGCGACACGGTCCGGCTGCTCCGGGCGGCCGGGCTGCGGACGTTCGGCGCCGGTCGCACGATGCCCGAGGCCTGGGCGCCGGCGGTCGTCCGGCGCGACGGCGTCAGCGTCGGCTTCCTGGGGTTCAACGCGATCGGGGAGACGCCCGCCGTGGCGCCGGGGACGCCCGGCGCCGTCTCGGTGAGCATGCCGCCTCGCACCGGGCCGCTCGACGAGGCCGGGCTGCGGCGGTTCCTGGCGGCCGTCCGCCGGCTGGACCGCCGCGTGGACGTCGTGGTGGTGCTGCCGCACTGGGGCACGCAGTACACCAACCGTCCCGAGCCCGTGCAGTGGCAGGTCGCCCGCCGGCTGGTCGGCGCCGGTGCCGACGTCGTGGTTGGCGGTCACCCGCACTGGGTCCAGGGCGCGTCGATGGTGCGGCGCAGCCTGGTCGTCCAGTCGCTCGGCAACTTCGTCTTCGACATGGACTTCATGGACCAGACCATGCGCGGCCTGGTGGCCGAGGTGGTGCTCTGGGACGCGCGTCCGGCCGGGGTGCGGTTCGTCCCCTACCGGATGGACGCCGGGTTCGTCCCACGGGTGGAGCCGGCTGCGGCGGCCGGCCCGACGTTCGACCTGTTCTGGGAGTTCAGCGGGCTCGGAGCCAGTCCCAGATGAGGCGCCCGGTCCGGCCCAGCTGGCCCGGGTCGACGACCGAGGGGACGTCGCCGGGGGAGTGGTAGCCGGCGTACGGCGTGCTGCCGAGCCGCGCGACGGCGTGCCCCGCCTTCTCGAAGGACCAGTGGTCGCTCGTGGTGAGCCGGCAGGGGTGCGCCGGGATGCCCAGCCGGCGCGCGCGGCGGAGCAGGTCGTCGCGGACCCCGAGCGTGGAGAGGCCGCCGGTGCACACCGGCACGGAGGCCCCGACCCCGACCCGGTCCAGTGCCACCATCGCGCGCAGGTTCCGCGCGGCGGCAGGGCCCAGCCGCCGCACGTAGTGCGTCGACCCGAAGTGGTGCTGGTCGTCGCCTGGTCCGCGGGGCTCCTCCCCGCCGAACGCCACGAGCACCACGGGCAGCCGGGTCTGGCTGTCCGCGGCGAGCCGAGCCACCTCCAGGAGCACGGCCACCCCTGATGCGTTGTCCTCCGCCCCGGGCGCGACGGCCACCGTGTCCAGGTGCGCGCCCACCAGGAGGTATGGCGCCGTGGGCCGCCAGCCCGGGGGCGTGGCGACGACGTTGCTGCTGGCCCCCGCGCCGACGGGCACCCCCCAGGAGTCGCCGGCGGGGACGCCGAAACGCTGCGTGGTCACCGTCCAGCCGTGCCGTTCGAACCGGCGCGCGACCACCGCCGCGGCCTGCCGGAAGGCGGGGCCGGTGGCCAGCCGTGGCCCGATCCTTCCGGCGAGCACGCGGACGTCGGAGAGCGCGCGGGCCGGCTCGAACCGGGCGGGCGGGCTCGGCGTCGCGGCGGCGGGCGGCGTGGCAGGGGTGGCAGGCGTGGCAGGTGTGGCAGGCGTGGCAGGCGCGGTGGTGTGCTCCGCCGGAGCCCCCCGGTTCGGCGACGACGTGCAGCCGGTCACCAGCAGGGTGCCGGCGAGCGCCGCACCCAGGGCCGCCCGCCTCGACGGGGTCATGGGCCCAGCGTGACAGGCTCGGCGTGGGCCCCTCAGATCGTCGGCGAGCGGACGTAGGCTCCCGCTCGATGGACCTGACCCTTCTCGACGACGAGGACCTGCGACGGGCGTTCGGCACGCCGACCCTGGAGCGCGGGCAGGAGTACCTCCGCCTCGGGGCGGTGCGGAGGCTCGAGCT
>JBIOYO010000247.1:0-2758 GCA_044870175.1 Nocardioidaceae bacterium
CGTCGCCGTGCACGAGCGGCGGCATGTCGGGCACGGCCGCGGCCCGGGCCCTGAGGAAGACCTCGGCCACTGCGGGAAGGTCGTCGGGCACGGCCGGCCGCAGCACCAGGTCGGGCCGTTCGGTGGCAGGGTCAGTGGGCGTCACGGATCACCTCCAGCGCGTGGGCGAGGTCCGCCGGGTAGGGGGACTCGTACTCGACGTACTCACCGGACTCGGGGTGCTCGAAGCCGAGCCTGACCGCGTGCAGCCACTGCCGGTCCAGGCCGACGCGGGCGGTGAGCACCGGGTCGGCGCCGTAGAAGAGGTCGCCCACGCAGGGGTGCCGCACGGCGGCCATGTGCACGCGGATCTGGTGGGTGCGCCCGGTCTCCAGCACCACCTCCACCAGGCTGGCGAAGCGGTGCGCCTCGAGGGTGTCGTAGTGGGTGACGCTGGGCTTGCCGTCCGCGCGCACGGTGAACTTGTGGTCGTGCTTGGGCGCGCGCGCGATGGGCGCGTCGATGGTGCCGCGCAGCGGGTCGGGATGGCCCTGCACCAAGGCGTGGTAGGTCTTGTCGACCGCCCTGCTGCGGAAGGCGTTCTTGAGCCGGGAGTAGGCGTACTCGGACTTGGCGATCACCATCAGGCCCGAGGTGCCGACGTCGAGCCGCTGGACGATGCCTTGCCGCTCGGGGGCGCCGCCCGTGGCGATCCGGAAGCCGGCCGCGGCGAGGTGCCCCGCCACGGTCGGTCCCCGCCAGCCCGGGCTCGGGTGCACCGCGACCCCGACCGGCTTGTCCACCACGACCAGGGCGTCGTCGTCGTGGACGATCTCGATGCCTTCGACCTCCTGGGGCACGACGGCGACCGGGCCGGGTGGCTCGGGCAGCACCACGTCGAGCAGCGTGCCGGGCACGACCCGCTCCGACTTGGCCGCAGGATGCCCGTCGAGGCTCACCTGCCCCGCGCCGACCAGCTCGGCAGCCCGGGTGCGGGACAGCCCGAACAGCCGCGCCAGGGCGGTGTCGAGCCGCTCCCCCGCCAGGCCTTCGGGCACGGAGAGGGTACGACGCTGCCTCACCGCTGCTCCGGGCCGGCCTCCGGCCCGTCGCCGGGCCGGTCCTCGGCCCGCCCCCCGGCGAGGGTGACCCCCCGCAGCGCCTGCACGATGATCACCGCGGCCGCCACGTTGATCGCCATGTCGGCCACGTTGAACACCGGGAAGTCCGGCAGCGCGATGAAGTCGACGACGTGGCCGCGCAGGAACCCGGGCGGCCGGAACAGCCGGTCGGTCAGGTTGCCCAGCACACCGCCGAGCAGGAACCCGAGCCCGACCGCCCACAGCGGGTTGGCCAGCCGGCGGGCCGTCCAGAGCACCACCCCGACCGCCGTGATCGCCACGAAGGTGAGGACGACGGTGTAGCCGGTGCCGGTGCTGAACGCGGCCCCGGGGTTGAAGACGAGGTCGAGCCGGAGCAGGTCTCCGACCACCTGGACCGGCGGTCGGTCGGCCAGCGCGCGGACGGCCCAGGACTTGGTGGCCAGGTCGAGCAGGTAGACGCCGAGGGCGACAGAACAGAACAGCAGCAGGACGCGCTTGGTGCGGGGAGGCGCGGTGCGGGGTGGATCCGGGTCGCGGCGGGTCAGCGACGCTCCTCGCGCTGCTTGCATGACAGGCACAGTGTGGCACGGGGGAACGCCATGAGCCGCATCTTGCCCACGGGCTGGCCACAGCTCTCGCAGACGCCGTAGCTGCCGTCGTCGATGCGCTCCATGGCGTGCTCGGTCTGCGCCAGCATGTCGCGGGCGTTGTTGGCCAGGCTGAGCTCGTGGTCGCGCTCGAACGTGGTGGAGCCGAGGTCGGCCTGGTCGTTGCCGGCGCCGTCGCCCGCGTCGCGCATCAGGTCGGCCAGCTCGTGCTCGGCCAGGTTGAGCTCGTCGCGCAGCCGGGCCCGCTCGGCGACCAGCTCGTCGCGCACGCCGGCCAGCTCGGTCGCCGTCCACGGCTTCTCGTCCGCCTTCACCGCGAGGCGGCCGGGGTGCGCCGAATCCCGCGTCGAGGAGGACCTCGTGGCGGAGGTCTTGGTGGGGCTGGCCTTCGCGGCTGTGGCCTTCGCGGCTGTGGCCTTCGCGACGGTGGCCTTCGCGACGGTGGCCTTGGTGGCGGGCGCCTTGGCCCGCGTCGCGGCGCCCTTCCGCGCGGGGGTGTCGGCCGAGCCGGACCGGCTCACGGGCACGGTGGCCGCGACCTTGGCGGTCGTCGCGGCAGCCCTGGACCGCTTGGCGGGGGCCTGCGCGTCCGCGACGCCCGGAGCCCTCGCCGCCGGGGCCTTCTTCGCCGGGGCCTTCTTCGCCGGGGCCTTCTTCGCCGGGGCCTTCTTCGCCGGGGCCTGCTTGGCCGGAGACTGCTTGGCCGCGGTGGCCTTGGCGGGGGCCTTCCTCGCGGTCCGCGTCTGAGCAGGCTGCGAGCCCGCGGCGGCCTTCGTCGCCCCCGCCGCCTGGTCCGCGGCGGCCTTCGTCGCCCGCCTCGCTGGCTGCCTCGTCGCGGCGGCCTTCGTCGCTGCCGCCGCCTGGTCCGCGGCGGCCTTCGTCGCCCGCCTCGCAGGCTGCCTCGTCGCGGCGGCCTTCGTCGCGGACCCCGTCGCGGCCGGCTTCGTCGCGGCCCGCTTCGTCGCGGTGGCCGGCTCGGGCGGCCTCGTCTCGACGGGCGTGGTGGTGGCCGGTTCCTTCGAGCCGTTGAGGCCGGTCAGGCTCGCGGCGACCTTGCGGGCCGTCTTC
>JBIOYO010000248.1:0-3297 GCA_044870175.1 Nocardioidaceae bacterium
GTCGGGATCACCGACGACGTCGGCGGCACCAGCCTGGACTGGGACGAGGCCCTGGACCTGGAGGAGCCGGAGACGCTGCGCGCGGTGTTCTTCGGCCTGGGCTCCGACGGCACGGTCGGGGCGAACAAGAACACCATCAAGATCCTCGGCGCCGAGCCCGACCTGCACGCCCAGGCGTACTTCGTCTACGACTCCAAGAAGTCCGGCGGGCTGACCACGTCGCACCTGCGGTTCGGGCCGCACCCGGTCACGGCGCCGTACCTGGTCAGTGGCGCCGGGTTCGTCGGCTGCCACCAGTTCGGGCTGCTGGAGAAGGTCGACGTGCTCGGCTGCGCCCGCACCGGCGCCACGCTCCTGCTCAACGCGCCGTACCCGCCCGAGGAGGTGTGGGACGCGCTTGCCCGGCCGGTGCAGGAGGAGATCCTGGCCAAGGGGCTGCGGGTCTTCACCATCGACGCCGACACCGTGGCGCGCGACGCCGGGCTGCCGGGCCGCACCAACACCGTGCTGCAGACCTGCTTCTTCGCGATCTCCGGCGTGCTCCCGCGCGAGCAGGCCCTGGCCGCGGTGAAGGGGTCGATCGAGAAGACCTACCGCCGGCGCGGCGAGGAGGTCGTCCGCCGCAACAAGACCGCCGTGGACGCCACGGTCGCAGCGCTCCACGAGGTCACCGTGCCCGGGTCGGCCAGCGCCGACCGCGGGCTGCCGCCGGTGGTCCCCGCCGACGCGCCGCAGTTCGTGCGCGACGTCACCGCCACCTTGATGGCCGGCCGCGGCGACACCCTCCCGGTCAGCGCCCTCCCGCTCGACGGGACCTGGCCGAGCGGCACCACGGCGTACGAGAAGCGCCGGATCTCCCCGTGGGTCGCCGAGTGGGACCCCGAGACGTGCATCCAGTGCGGCAACTGCGGCTTCGTGTGCCCGCACTCGGTGATCCGCGCCAAGTACTACGACGAGTCCCAGCTGGGCGAGGCGCCGCCTGGCTTCCCGTCGGCGCCGCTCGACGCGGTCGGGCTGCCCGACGCGCGGTTCACCCTCCAGGTGTACGTCGAGGACTGCACCGGCTGCGGCCTGTGCGTCGAGGCCTGTCCGGTGAGCCCGCCCGGCGACCCGCAGCGCAAGGCGATCAACCTCACCGAGCTGGACGAGGTGCTCGAGCCGGCCAGGGCGAGCGTCGACTTCTTCGAGGAGCTGCCCTGGAACACCCGCTCGCGGGTCGACTTCGGCACGGTGCGGGGCACGCAGTTCCTCCAGCCACTGTTCGAGTTCTCCGGGGCCTGCGCGGGCTGCGGCGAGACGCCGTACCTGAAGCTGCTCTCCCAGCTGTTCGGGGAGCGGCTCACGATCGCCAACGCCACCGGCTGCTCCTCCATCTACGGCGGCAACCTGCCCACGACGCCGTGGGCGAAGAACGCCGACGGCCGCGGCCCGGCGTGGTCGAACTCGCTGTTCGAGGACAACGCGGAGTTCGGCCTCGGCCTGCGGCTGGCCGCCGACCTGCACGTCGACCTCGCCCGCCGCCAGCTGACGGCGCTGCGCGACCAGGTGGGCCCGGAGCTGGCCGACGCGATCCTCGGCGCCGAGCAGATCCGCGAGCACCAGATCACGGCCCAGCGCGAACGCGTGGACGCGCTGCACGCCCGGCTCGACGAGCTCGACGACCGACCCGACCTCGCCGCGGCGGTCGCGGACCTGCGCAGCGTCGCCGACCACCTCCTCGCCCGCAGCGTCTGGATCGTCGGCGGCGACGGGTGGGCCTACGACATCGGCTCCGGCGGCCTGGACCACGTGCTGGCCAGCGGCCGCGACGTCAACGTGCTGGTGCTGGACACCGAGGTGTACTCCAACACCGGCGGCCAGTCCTCGAAGGCGACCCCTGTCGCGGCGGTCGCGAAGTTCGCCTCCGGCGGCAAGTCGACGGCGAAGAAGGACCTCGCCCTCCAGGCCATCGCCTATGGAAACGTGTACGTCGCCCGCGTCGCGATGGGTGCCGACCCGCACCAGACGCTGACGGCGTTCCGCGAGGCGGCGGCGTACCCGGGCCCGAGCCTGGTCATCGCCTACAGCCACTGCATCGCCCACGGGATCGACATGGCCAAGGGCCTGGACCAGCAGTGGCGGGCGGTGGCGTCGGGGCACTGGCCCCTGGTGCGCTACGACCCCGCCGTCCGGGCGCGGGGCGGCAGGCCGTTCCAGCTGGACTCGCCGCGGCCCCGGATCAAGCTGGAGGACTACGTCTACAACGAGCTGCGCTACCGGATGCTGCGCAGCTCCGACCCCGACGAGGCCGAGCGCCTGCTCGCGCTCGCCCAGGAGGCCGTCGACCAGCGGTGGGAGACCTATGAGGAGATGGCGACCCGCGACCCGTCCCGGTTCGCCAGCGACGGCCGGAGGGCGGCGGCATGGACCTGACCACGCGCTACCTCGGGCTCACCCTGCGCACCCCGCTGGTGGCCAGCGCCTCGCCGGTGTCCGCCCGGGTCGAGGGTGTCCGCGCGGTCGCCGACGCCGGCGTGGGCGCGGTGGTGCTGCCGTCGCTGTTCGAGGAGGAGGTGCACCGCGAGCAGCTGCGCGACCTGGCGCTGACCGAGGCGCACGAGGAGGCCTTCGGTGAGGCGCTGTCGTACTTCCCGTCCCCGAAGACCGACCAGCCGGCGCTGCGCTACCTGCGCCACGTCGAGCGCTGTGCCGCCGCCGTCGACGTACCGGTCATCGCCAGCCTCAACGGCTCGACGCCCGGCGGCTGGCCGGGCTTCGCCCGGTCGATGCAGGACGCCGGCGCCGCCGCGGTCGAGCTGAACATCTACGCGGTCCCGGGCGACCCGCACACCCCCGGCCGACTGGTCGAGGACCGGCACGTGGAGATCCTGGCCGCGGTGAAGGACTCGGTCACCGTGCCGGTCGCGGTCAAGCTCAGCCCCGCCTTCAGCTCGGTGGGCGAGATGGCGCTGCGGCTCGACGAGGCCGGCGCCGACGGGCTGGTGCTGTTCAACCGGTTCCTGCACCCCGACGTCGACCCCGAGTCGCTCACCGTCGAGCCCGGCGTCACGCTCTCCCGCCCCGAGGACGCCCGCCTGGCCCGGGCGTGGGTCGCGATCCTGCACGGCCACGTCCGCGGGTCGCTGGCGGCCACCACCGGCGTCGAGACCGGCGCCGACATCGCCTCCTACCTGCTCGCCGGCGCCGACGTCGTGATGACCGCCTCCGCCCTGCTCCGCCACGGCCCCGGGCACGCCGCCGTGCTGCTGGAGTCGCTGCAGGACTGGATGAAGCGCAAGAGCTTCGACGACCTCGAAC
>JBIOYO010000249.1:0-6637 GCA_044870175.1 Nocardioidaceae bacterium
CCTCGTCGTGATGATGCGCCGGCTCGCCGGCCCCAGGCAGGGAGGCGGGCGCTGGCACGGTCCCAGCCCACGTCCCGAGGTTTCGACACGGTCTCGGCTAGCGCCTCGACCGGCTCAACCACCGCGCGCGCGGCTCGACCGCCGGGACGGTTGAGCCGCCGAGCTTGCGAGGCGCGTCGAAACCATCCGCAGCTGGGGCAGGGTCACCGCCCCCTCACCAGGTTTCGACACGGTCTCGGCTAACGCCTCGACCGGCTCAACCAGCGCAGGCACGACCGGCTCAACCAGCGCAGGCACGACCGGCTCAACCAGCGTGACGCGTCAGGCGGCGGGCTCCGCGGCGGCGTTGAACTGGGCGTCGTACAGCGCGGCGTATGGGCCCCCCGCGGCGAGCAGCGAGTCGTGGGTGCCCTGCTCGACGATCCGGCCGTCCTCCATCATCAAGATCAGGTCCGCGTCGCGGATGGTCGACAGCCGGTGCGCGATGACGAACGAGGTGCGGTCGGTGCGCAGGGAGCCCATGGCGTGCTGGAGCAGCAGCTCGGTGCGGGTGTCGACCGACGAGGTGGCCTCGTCGAGGATCAGCAGGGCCGGGTCGGACAGGAACGCCCTGGCGATGGTGACCAGCTGCCGCTCGCCGGCCGACACGTTCGAGCCCTCCTCGTCGACGACGGTGTCGTAGCCGTCGGGCAGCGTGTGCACGAACCGGTCGACGAACGTGGCCCGGGCCGCGGCGAGGATCTCGTCGGTGGTCGCGTCGGGACGGCCGTAGGCGATGTTGTCGCGGATCGTCCCCTCGAAGAGCCAGGTGTCCTGCAGCACCATGCCGATCCGGCCGCGCAGCGCCGCCCTGGTCATCGTGGCGATGTCGACGCCGTCCAGGGCGATCCGGCCGGAGTCGACGTCGTAGAACCGCATCACCAGGTTGACCAGCGTGGTCTTCCCCGCCCCGGTGGGGCCGACGATGGCGACGGTCTGGCCGGGGCGCACGACCAGGGAGAGGTCCTCGATCAGCGGCTTGTCGGGCTCGTAGCGGAACGACACGCCCTCGAAGACCACCTCACCGTGCTCGACCGGCGCCGAGGTCAGCCCGGCCTCGTCGGTCGGCTCCTCCTCGGCGTCGAGCAGCTCGAAGACCCGCTCCGCCGAGGCGACGCCGGACTGCAGCAGGTTGACCATGGAGGCGACCTGGGTGAGCGGCTGGGTGAACTGCCGGGAGTACTGGATGAACGCCTGGACGTCGCCCAGGCTCATCGTGCCGCTGGCGACGCGCAGCCCGCCGAGGACGGCGACCACGACGTAGTTGAGGTTCCCGAGGAACATCATGATCGGCATGATCAGCCCGGAGACGAACTGCGCGCCGAACGACGAGCGGAACAGCTCGTCGTTCTGCTCCTCGAAGTCGCGCTCGACCTCGCGCTGACGGCCGAAGAC
Organism: Nocardioidaceae bacterium; assembly: GCA_044870175.1. Lineage (GTDB taxonomy): Bacteria > Actinomycetota > Actinomycetes > Propionibacteriales > Nocardioidaceae > JBIOUF01. The sequence goes on from JBIOYO010000249.1 coordinate 1,435, forward strand.
CTTCACCAGGGCGTGCCCGCTGAAGGCCTCCTCGACCCGGGCGTTGAGGTTGCCGGTACGCCGCCACTGCTCGATGAACAGGCGCTGGCTGCGCTTCATGATCTGCCCGGTGACCACCATGCTCAACGGGACGGTGACCAGCGCGACCAGCGCCAGCGTCGGGGAGATCCAGAACATCATCGTCAGCACGCCGACGACGGTCAGCAACGAGGTGACCAGCTGGCTCATCGTCTGCTGCAGCGACTGGCTGACGTTGTCGATGTCGTTGGTGACCCGGCTCAGCAGCTCGCCCCGCGGCTGCCGGTCGAAGTACCGCAGGGGCAGCCGGTTGACCTTGTCCTCCACGTCGGCGCGCATCCGGCGTACCGTGCTCTGCACGACGTCGTTGAGCAGGTAGCCCTGCAGCCACGCCGCCAGCGCCGCGAGCGCGTAGACGACGACCACCAGCAGCAGCACGTCGCGCACCGCTGCGAAGTCGACGCCCTGACCGGGGACGACGTCCATCGAGGCGAGCATGTCGGCGAGGTTGTCCTCGCCGGCCGCGCGCAGGCCGGCGACGGCGTCGGCCTTGCTGACGCCGGGGTCGAGCCGCTGCCCGACGACTCCGGCGAAGATGTGGTCAGTAGCCTTCCCGAGCAGCCTGGGGCCGGTCACCGTCAGGGACACCGAGACGACCGCCAGCAGGAGGACGGCCACCGCCTTGACCCGCTCCGGCCGCATCCGGCCGAGCAGCCGGCGCGCGGACCCCGAGAAGTCGTGGGACCGCTGGCCGACCATCCCGCCGCCGAACGGGCCGCGGCCGGGGCCGGGACCCTGCTGGACGCGCTCGGTCTCCTTGAGCTGACCGGAGGCGGGCGCGGGTGCCGTCTCGCGCGTCGTCATGCCGCCTCCTCCGCCGACATCTGGGACGCGACGATCTCGCGGTACGTCTCGCAGTCCTCCAGCAGCGACGCGTGGGTGCCGACGCCGACGATGGCGCCGTCCTCGAGCACGATGATCTGGTCGGCGTCGATGATCGTGGAGACCCGCTGGGCGACGACGAGGACGGTCGCCTCGGCGGTGACCGGGCGCAGCGCCCGCCGCAGCCTGGCGTCGGTGGCCACGTCGAGGGCGGAGAACGCGTCGTCGAACAGGTACACCAGCGGTTGCTTGACCAGCGCGCGGGCGATGGCCAGCCGCTGGCGCTGACCGCCGGAGACGTTGGTGCCGCCCTGGGCGATCGGGCTGTCCAGCCCGCCTGCCATCCGCTCCACGAAGTCGCGGGCCTGGGCGATCTCCAGCGCCCGCCACATCTCCTCCTCGGTGGCGTCGGGCTTGCCGTAGCGCAGGTTGCTCGCCACCGTGCCGGAGAACAGGAACGCGCGCTGCGGCACCAGGCCGATCTGGCCCCAGAGCGCGTCCGGTTCCCAGCGGCGTACGTCGACGCCGTCGAGCAGGACCGCGCCGGCCGTGGCGTCGTACAGGCGCGGGACGAGGTTGAGGAGCGTTGTCTTGCCGGCGCCGGTCGACCCGATCACCGCGGTGGTCTGACCGGGCCGAGCGGTGAACGACAGGTCGCACAGCACCGGGTCGACAGCACCGGGGTAGCTGAACCCGACGCCGTCGAAGGCCAGCTCACCGCGCGGGCGTGGGACGGCCACCGGTTGCGCGGGCGGCGCCACCGACGGCTCGGTGTCGAGCACCTCGACGATCCGGTCGGCGCAGACCGCGGCGCGCGGCACCATGACCAGCATGAACGTCGCCATCATCACCGACATCAGGATCTGCATCAGGTAGCTCATGAACGCGGTGAGAGCACCGATCTCCACCGCGCCCGAGTCCACCCGGTGCCCGCCGAACCACAGCACCGCGACCGTGGAGAGGTTGAAGACCAGCATCACGGCCGGGAACATCGACGCCATCCACCGGCCGGTCGACAGGGCGACCTGGGTGAGGTCGTCGTTGGCGACGTCGAAGCGGCGGGTCTCGTAGGGCTCGCGCACGAACGCCCGCACCACGCGGATGCCGGTGATCTGCTCGCGCAGGATCCTGTTGACCGTGTCGATGCGGCCCTGCATCAGCCGGAAGCCTGGGACCATGCGGCTGATCACGACGGCGACGACGGCGAACAGCGCCAGGACGCTCACGCCGAGCAGCCAGGACATCCCGATGTCCTGGCGCATGGCCATGAGCACGCCGCCGACCATCATGATCGGGGCGGCGACCATCATGGTGCAGCTCATCAGCACGAGCATCTGCACCTGCTGGACGTCGTTGGTGGAGCGGGTGATCAGCGACGGGGCGCCGTACAGGTTGAGCTCGCGCGTGGAGTACTCCCCGACCCGGTGGAACACCGCTCCCCGGACGTCGCGGCCGAAGCCCATCGCGGTGCGCGCCCCGAGGTACACCGCGGAGACGCTGCACAGGATCTGCAGCAGCGAGACCACCAGCATCACCCCGCCGAGCCGCAGGATCACGCCGGTGTCGCCCTTGGCCACGCCGTCGTCGATGATGTCGGCGTTCAGGCTGGGCAGGAACAGCGCGGCCATCGTGCCCACGAACTGGAGCGCCACGATGGCGAGCAGTGGGGTGCGGTACGGCGCGAGGCGCTCGCGCAGCAGCCGGACCAACATGTCAGCCCCTCCTCGTCGTTCGTGCGGGCCGTTTCGGGGCGGAGTCGCCGCAGACACCGTGGAGCAGCGCGTCGGCGATCTGTTCAGGGGTGAGCCGCTCCTCGGCGTCCACGCCGGGGTGCCAGAGCCCGAAGACAACGCTGCGCAGCAGCCGCGCGGCGGTCGCCGGCTCGACGCGCAGCTCGGCACGGTGCGGCTCGAAGACGTGCTCGGTCAGCGCGCGCAGCAGCTTGGCGTTGGCCTCGGTGACGAACGCCGGCGGCCCGGGGGGCGCGTCCCCGGCTGACTCGCGCATGAGGATCTGCCGCAGCGCCATCATCACCGTCATGGCGTGCTCGGTGCGGGCCACCATCTCCGTGACGACCCGGCGCACCTTCGCGGGCAGGTCCGGCGTCTCCCGCATGACCTCGGCGAGGCGCTCCGGGCCCTCCTCGGGGTCGACGGTCTCCCGGGCCACCGCGAGGAACAGCGCCCGCTTGTCGGGGAAGACGCGGAAGATCGTGCCCTCGGCGATGCCGGCGGCCTCGGCGATCTCCCGCGTCGTGACCGCGGGGCCGTGCTCGGCCACCAGAGGGCCGGCGACCCGGACGATCGCGCGGCGGCGCTCGTCGGGGGACAATGGGCGGGCCCGCTCCCGCGGTGTGGTCACACCGCGTAGGATAAGTGAGTGAGCACTCACTCACAAGCGGTATCGGGTTGCGTCGCGTACCCCGCCTCCTAGGGTGAGTGCGTGACCGAGGACCTGACCTGGACGACGCTGGACGACGAGTCGTTCGACGAGCTGCGCGCCCTCGCGCATGCCTGCCTGGAAGCCGACGGCGGGATGCCGCTGTTCACGGGCGAGCAGATGCTGCGTGGCCGGATGCTGATCGGCGAGTCGCTCGCGGCGCGCGACGCCTCGGGCCGGCTGGTGGCCGCCGCCGCGGTGTCGCTGACCGAGGGGGCCGCGACGACGACCGGGCTGGTGCATCCGGACCGCCGCGGTGAAGGGCTGGGCACGCGGCTGGTGGAGTGGGCCTTGGGCAGAGCCGGCCACGCGCCGCTGACCGCGGCCACGGAGATGCTGTCGGACCAGGCCGAGCGGCTGTACGCGCGGTTCGGGCTGGTCCAGGTCTTCGCCGAGGACGTGATGCGCCACGACCTGACCGACATCCCCGACGTTCCCGCGCCCGGCGGCGTCACGCTGGCCCCCGTCGACGCGGCGGACCACGGCCTGCTGTTCGACGCCTACGCCCGCTCGTTCGCCGACCGTCCCGGCTTCACCGTCCCGATCGCGGCCGAGTGGCTGGAGGAGCTCCTGGAGGACCCCGGCTACCGCGCCGACCTGTCGCTGCTGGCCTCCGACGGGGACCAGCCGGTCGGGTTCGTGAACGTGCTGGGCACCTGGATCGACCAGGTCGGGGTGGTGCCGCCGTACCGTCGCCGCCGACTGGGCGCGCACCTGGTGGCGCACGTGCTCACCGCGCTCGCCGCCGAGGGAGCCGACGCCTGCTGGCTTGCCGTCAACGTCGACAACGAGGCCGACCGGCTCTACCGCTCGCTCGGGTTCCGGGTGGTCGGACGGCGGGCGAGGTACGCCGCCGGCTGACGCCGCCCCGCGGTGGTTGAGCCGATCGAGCCGCCCCGCGGTGGTTGAGCGCCCCGCGGTGGTTGAGCCGGTCGAGCCGCTAGGCGAGACCGTGTCGAAACCAGGTGACGTGGGCTGAGACCCAGCCACCGCCGCGGGTGGTCTCGTCACGCCTCGCAGGCTCGGCGGCTCAACCGACGTGGCGCGTCACGGGGCCAGCCGCTCGACTACCCAGCCGCCGGGGGTGGCGCGGTAGCGCAGCCGGTCGTGCATGCGTCCCTCGCGGCCCTGCCACAGCTCGACCGTCTCTGGCGCGACCCGGTAGCCACCCCAGAACGGCGGCAGCGGCACCTCGCCGTCGCCGAACCGCTCGACCACGTCGGCGTACCGGCTCTCCAGGGTCTCCCTGCCCGGCACCACCTGGGACTGCTGCGACGCCCACGCGCCCAGCTGCGCGAGGCGTGGTCTCTTGGCGAAGTAGGCCGCGCTCTCCTCCTCCGAGACCCGCGAGGCCAGGCCGTCGACGCGCACCTGGCGCTGGAGCGGGTGCCAGGGAAATAGCAGCGCGCACCACGGCTGCGCCTCGAGCTCCTCGGCCTTGGCCGATGCGTAGTTGGTGTAGAACACCAGGCCGCGCTCGTCCAGGCCCTTGAGCAGCACCATCCGGCTCGACGGCCGGCCGTCCGCTCCGGTGGTGGACAGCACCATGGCGTTCGGCTCGTGCAACCCGGCGGCCGTGGCGTCGGCGACCCAGCGACGCAGCATCTCGACAGGGTCCGCGGCGAGGTCGGTCTCCGCCAGCCCCGCCCCGGCGTACTCCCGGCGTAGCGCCGCCAGCTCGTCCACGGCGCCAACCTACTAAGCCCGGCCCTGGCGGGTGGCTGCGGCACAATGTGGGCGCGGCGAAGGGAGCGGACATGACCACGGTGCACGAGGGCCTCGAGGGCGTGCTCGCCTTCGAGACCGAGATCGCCGAGCCGGACAAGGAGGGGTCGGCGCTGCGGTACCGCGGTGTGGACATCGA
>JBIOYO010000250.1:0-3595 GCA_044870175.1 Nocardioidaceae bacterium
CTTGCCTTGCTCGATGGCGTTGTCCCAGTGCTCGACGCGGATGCGGCCGAGGTCGGGGTGGTCGTGGTTGGCCACGTCGCCGGCGGCGTAGACGTGGGGTTCGCTGGCGCGGAGCAGCGCGTTGACCCGTACGCCGTTGTCGGTGGCCAGCGATGCCCGGGCGGCGAGCCCGTCGTCCGGGATCGCGCCGATGCCGACGACGACCAGGTCGGGAGCGAGCCGGTGCCCGTCGGAGAGCACGACCTCGGACTCCCGGGGCGCTTGGACGGAGGTGTCGAGCCGGAGGTCGACACCGTGGTCGCGGTGGAGGTCGGCGAACAGCGGTGCGAGCTCGGGTCCGAGCACGCCCAGGAGGGGAAGCGGGGCGTTCTCGACGACCGTGACGGTCGCGCCGGCCTGGCGGGCGGCCGAGGCGACCTCCAGACCGATCCACCCGGCGCCGATGACCAGGAGGTGCCCGGAGAGCCGGCGCTTCAGCGTGAGCGCGTCGTCGAGGGTGCGAAGGTAGACGACGTCGAGGCTGGAGGCGTCGAGGAGGGGGAGGCGGCGGGGCGTCGCGCCCGTTGCGAGGAGGAGCCGGTCGTAAACCAGACGGCCGCCGTCAATAGCGATACTGCAGCGGTCGGGGTCGAGCTCGGTGACCATGGTCCCGAGGCGCAGGTCGACGGACTGGTCGGCGTACCACTGCGCGTCGTGCACGAACACCGACTCCGGCTGCGCGGTACCGGTGAGGACTCCCTTGGAGAGCGGCGGCCGCTCGTAGGGCCGGTGCGGCTCGGCGCCCACGAGGGTGATCTCCCCGCCGTACCCCTGGTCTCGGAGCTCCTGGACGGCACTGGCGCCGGCGAGACCAGCGCCGACCACGACGATGTTCATGGCTTGCTCCTGATGAGTGCGAGGAACTCCGCGCGGCTGCGCGGGTCGTCACGGAGTCGCCCGAAGAGGGTGGACGTCAGCGTGCGGGCACCCGGCGCTCGGGCACCACGCAGGCTCATACAGGTGTGCTCGGCCTCTATCACCACTCCCACTCCGTGAGGCTGGAGCTGGTGTTGGAGGTGGTCGGCGACGCGCTTGGTCAGACGTTCCTGGGTCTGCGGCCTGCGGGCGTGGAGCTCGACCATGCGGGCGAACTTGGACAGGCCGAGGATCCTGTGGCCCGGCAGGTAGCCGACGTGGGCCACACCGACGAAGGGAAGCATGTGGTGCTCGCACAAAGACCGCACGGGGATGTCCTGCACCAGCACCAGCTCGTCGTAGTGCTCGTCGTTGGGGAAGCTGGTCAGCTCGAAGTCCGGGGCGGTGGTCATCTCAAGCAGCGCGTGCGCCATCCGGCGCGGCGTGTCGGCGAGGCTCTCGTCGTCGAGGTCCAGCCCCAGGGCGGTGAGCAGGTCCGCGGCCGCCTTCTCGGCTGCCGTGGGGTCGAACTCGCGTCGCGCGTGCGCCACGCGCGGCCGCCAGCGAGCAGGTGCCGGCCAGTCGGTGGGGACCACCGCCGCCGTGCTCACTGGTCTACCTCGTGCCGGTCCCAGGCCAGCAGAGTGAGGGCGAGGGCCGCGGCCAGGAGGCCGAAGTCGCGCAGCGCGACGTCGTAGTACTCACCCAGGGTCAGCAGGTTGAGGATGATCCCGGCCAGCCACGCGGCGACCAGAAGGCCACCGAAGCGTGGAGCGACGGCGACCACGACACCGGCCGCGATCTCGACGACCCCGACCGCCAGCATCGCCTGGTGGGCGCTGCCGGGGACCAGGTCGTTGACCCAGGGCGCGAGGTACTGCTCCCAGTCGGTGAGCAGCCCGGCGAACTTGTCCAGGCCGAACGCGATCGGGGCGATCGTGAACACGGTGCGCAGCAGAAGGAAGGCACGCTGCGCGCCGGGACGGGTGCCCGCCGGGGAGCTGGTGGGGTTGGTTGCGGTGGCCATGTCATCTCCTCACTCTCTAAAACGGAAGTTCTTCGAAACTAGACCTCCGGAGTCTCTTGTGTCAAGGAGCATCTGTTTTAGACTTGGCGGATGGACCTGGGATCCCAGGCGGCCGGGATCGGCGCGCTTGCCGACGCCACGCGCCGCGCCCTGTACGAGTTCGTGGTCTCCCAGCCGCGGCCGGTGGGCCGTGAGCAGGCGGCCGCAGCGTTGGGCATCGCCCAGCACAACGTCAACTTCCATCTCGACCGCCTGGTCGCGGAGGGGCTGCTCGAGGTGGAGTTCCGCCGACTGAGCGGCAGGTCGGGCCCGGGCGCGGGACGGCCGAGCAAGCTCTACCGGCGTACTCGGCAGGAGTACGCCGTCTCGCTGCCCCCGCGACGCTACGACCTGGTGGGCGACATCCTCGCCGCCGCCGTGACCCGCGCCGAGATGGGTCGGTCGTTGCAGGAGGCGGTCCGCGATGCCGCGCACGAGGAAGGCCGCACGGTGGGTCAGGCCGCAGAGGGCGTCAGTGCCGGCGAGCCCCTGAGCGCGATGGCCCTCGTGCTGCGCAGTCAGGGCTACGAGCCCCACCTCGAGGGCGACGTGCTCGTGCTCGGCAACTGCCCGTTCCACGCCCTGGCCCAGAAGCACACCATCCTCGTGTGCGGCCTAAACCTCGACTTCGTCCAGGGAGTCGCCGAGGGCCTGGGCTGCGGGCACGTGGCGGCCCGTCTGGAGCCCGAACCCCACCGATGCTGCGTGACAGCCCGCACCGAGGACTCGTAGAAGTCGCCGCCGGACAGCTTGTGCGCCGTCATGACCGGCCCACCGCTCGAGCGGTTGGCGGCGGTCGCGTGCGGCGTGGAGGGGCCGGCACCGGGTCGGCAGCCCAGGACCGTCGCCGTGTAGTGTTGCGTTGGGGTCACGGCTGCAACACAATGGGAGGTGTGACGCGTGGGCTACGACCGCATCGAGTGGGACGATGCGAACTTGGACCACGCGACCGTGCGGGCGACTGTCGCTGAGATCGAGCAGGCGATCTTCAACGCTTCTCGGGCGATCCCGAGCCGGCATCACGAGGACGAGTCTTGTTCCGGTCGGTCACCAACGGAGGCCGGCGGTTGAACGTGGTGGCTCAAATCGTGCGAGACCGAGTGCGGCCGATAACCGCATGGGGCGAGTGGACGTGAGCAAGGGAACACAGGGGATGACCGAGCGCGAGCAGGCCGCGTACTACAACGAGACGCATGACGTGTCTGAGTTCGATGAAGGCGCCGCGTACCCGGTCGAGGTCCGTCGGAACGTGACGATCTCAGTGCGTTTCTCGGAGGAGGAGATCGAGGCTCTCCGCCGCGAGGCAGAGGTCTCCGGTGTCAAGGTGACCGCCTATATCCGCTCGGCTGCGCTGAACGCGACCTCGCCGGTGGACCACCAGCGGCTACGGGACGCCTTACGGGCCGCGTCTGACGAGGTGGCCCGAGCCGAGCGCCTGCTGACCGGCAGATGGTCGACCACCGGCACGGGCTAGGCGCAGCCGGACGGCGACGGTCACGGTGCAGCGGGCCGACAGACCACGAAACCGCAGGTCACAGCGTGTGTGACCTGCGGCTTCGCGGGTGGCCAGGGGCGGGGTCGAACCGCCGACCTTCCGATTTTCAGGCACGGCGAAGGTGCAGGTCACAGCCGTGG
>JBIOYO010000251.1:0-11468 GCA_044870175.1 Nocardioidaceae bacterium
CGTCCGCGTCGCTGGTCGAGGGGGACCCGCCGTGGGACGCCGCGATCTCCGCCCCGCTCGCGGCGGAGCACTACCGGCTCGCGGTGCTGGCGGAGGGCATCGGCGACAACCCCGACGCGGTGACCCGTTTCGTGCTGGTGGGCCGGCCCGGGCTCCCGCCGCGCCGCACCGGCGCCGACAAGACCAGCCTGGTGGCGTTCATGCGCGACGACCACCCGGGGGCCCTGCTGGAGATCCTCGACCAGCTCGCTACGCGCGGGGTGAACATGACCCGGATCGAGTCCAGGCCGACCGGTGCCGCGCTGGGCAACTACTGCTTCTCCATCGACTGCGAGGGGCACATCGACGACGCGCGTGTCGGCGAGGCGCTGATGGGGCTGCGGCGGGTCTGCGCCGACGTGCGGTTCCTCGGCTCGTACGAGCGCCACGACGGCATCGCACCGACCATCCGTCCGGGCACCTCCGACGCGGAGTTCATCGACGCCACCGCGTGGCTGGCCCACCTGCGCGCCGGGACCTGACGTGAGCGACTCCGCCCTGGTGGGCCTGCTCCTGGTCGCGCTCGCGCTCGCCCTGGTCGCGCTCATGGTCTCGGTGCTCGCCCTGCGCGCCGCCTCCGCGCGGCGTCGCGGTGACCGCGGGTCACAGCTGCCGCACGACGTGGCCGGGCTGCGCAACGAGGTGCAGGCCCTGGCCGACGACCTGTCGGTGAGCCTGCGCCGCCTCGGCGTGGTGCGGTACGACGCGTTCGACGACATGGGTGGCCGGATGTCCTGGTCGCTGGCGCTGCTCGACGACAGCGGCACCGGGGTCGTGCTCACGTCGATCCACGGCCGCTCCGACGCGCGCACCTACGCCAAGCCGGTCACGTCGTGGACCTCGGAGCAGAGCCTCTCGCCGGAGGAGGGCGAGGCGATCGCCCTGGCCCGGTCCTCCGGGGCCGCCACCGGGTGAGCCGAGGCCACCGCCGCCCGGGGACGGCCTACCGCGGCACGCGCACCAGGAGCCGGCCGTGGAGGCACTCGCAGACGATCTCGGTGCCGGCTCCGATCGGGTCCCCGTCGATCTGACGGGGGGTGGGGTGCGCGGTGCGGACGACGACCTTGCGTCCGGTCATCCTGGTCACCGTCTCGTCGGCCCGGGCGCTGCGGGTCAGCACGCGGGCGACCACCCGCAGCCAGGACAGGAACCGCCGCGGCCACAGCAGCACCACGTCGAGCCGGCCGTCGTCGATCGTCGCGTCGGGCAGCAGCGGGAGACCGCCCTGGAGCGTCCCCACGTTGCCGACCACCACCGTGCGGGCCCGGTGCCGGGTGAACTCGGCGTCGTCGACGGACACCTCGACCCGGACGGCGGGGAACATCATGTTGCGCAGGCCCGAGACGACGTACGCCAGCCACCCGACCTTGGCCTTGATCTGCTCGTTGGCGCCCTCCATGATCGCCGCGTCCAGGCCCATGCCGGCCATGACCAGGAAGTGCTCCTCCTCGCCGATCCCGTCGCCGCTGACCTTGACCAGGTCGATGGCCCGGTCCTGACCGTTGAGGGCGACGTCGACCGCACCACGCAGGTACAGCGGCAGCTCCAGGTTGCGCGCCAGCAGGTTGCCGGTGCCGGCCGGTACGACGCCCACCGGGATGCCCGTGCCGGCCAGCTCCGCGCACACGGTGCGCACGGTCCCGTCGCCCCCGCAGACGATCACCAGGTCCGCCCCGTCGGCGGCGGCCGCCTCGGCCATCGACCGGCCGGTGTCGGCCACGGTCGTCTCGTGCCACACCGGGGCCTGCCAGCCGGCGTTGGCCGCCATGGAGTCCACCAGAGTCCGGAACGCGGCCGCGTCCTCGACCTTCACCGGGTTGAGGATCACCGCGAGCCGCCTGCTGGTCGGGACCGGTGAGGGCAGCGGTGCCAGCGCGGTCATCCGGGGGGCCGGGTCGACGGCGTACGCCGCCGCGAGCACCCAGAACGCGCCCATCGACCACCCTGCGAGCACGTCGGAGAGGTTGTGCACGCCGAGCAGCAGCCGGTCCAGGCCGACGAGGAGCGCCACCAGCACCGCGACCACGGTGACCGTGCGGCGGTGGCTGCGGCGGCGCAGGAACAGGTGCGCGAGCACGACGGCGATGCCGGCGGCCGCCGCGACCGCCGAGGAGTGGCCCGAGGGAAACGACGTGTCCCGCAGCACGAGCAACGCCTCCGTGGGCCTCGGCCGGTGGAAGGCGGCCTTCATCGTCCACATCGTGACCAGCTCCGCCAGCATCACCGCGACCACCCACAGCGCGGTGAGCCGGAAGCCCTTGAGGCCCAGCCAGACCGCGACGAGCAGGGTTGCGGCCAGCATCGGGATGGTCGAGAACGCCAGCTGGATCGCGACGGCCGCCGCCTTCACCGAGTCGCGGCGCTCGGTCCACTCGACCAGCGGTGCTCCGACGGCGTGGTCGAGGTCGTGCAGCCACTCCGACTCGGTCGCCACCAGCACCGAGAGCGTGACCAGCACGACCAGGCAGGCCACGGCGCCGGCCAGCATCCGCCTCCGGGCCGGCTCGCTGAAGGACATGCGGCTCCTGCGGTGCTGGGACGGGTGCTGGCTCGGGGGTCGCCCCAGTATGCCCAGGGCGTGACCGGCGGCGAGTCCCGCGGCCGGTTCGCCGGGTTGTGGCCGATGCCTGCGTGGATGGGCAGGAGTGGCCGAGGACACCAACGACACGCCGGGCGGAGGTGCAGCCATCGGCCACAACCGGGCCCGGCGGCCGCGCCTCCTACGCCGATAGCATGACCGTGTGATCGACCCACGGCTGCTGCGTGACGACCCCGACCGCGTGCGCGCCGCCCAGGCCAAGCGCGGCCTGTCGCCGGACGTCGTCGACACCGCCGTGGCCGCCGACGAGGCCCGCCGCGCGGCGATCGTGGAGTTCGAGCGGCTCCGCGCCGAGCAGAAGACCCTCGGCAAGCAGATCCCGCAGGCCCAGGGAGACCAGCGGCAGGCGCTGCTGGAGCGCACCAGGACGCTGGCCGCGGAGGTCAAGGCTGCGGAGGCCCGGCAGGCCGAGGCCGGGGAGTCCTACCGCGCCGCCGTCCTGGCGATCCCGAACGTCGCGGCCGACGAGGCGCCTGCGGGCGGCGAGGACGACTACGTCGTGCTCGAGCACGTCGGCGAGCCGCGGGGGTTCGACTTCGACCCGCGTGACCACGTCGAGCTCGGCCGGATCCTCGGCGCCATCGACATCGACCGGGGCGCCAAGGTGTCCGGCGCCCGGTTCTACTACCTGACCGGCGTCGGGGCGGACCTCGAGCTCGCGCTGGTCAACCTCGCCATGGAGCAGGCCCGCGAGACCGGCTTCACGACCGTGATCCCTCCCGCACTGGTCAAGCCCCGGGCGATGGACGGCACGGGCTTCCTCGGCCAGGCCGCCGCCGACGTCTATCGCATCGACGGGGAGGACCTCTACCTGGTCGGCACGAGCGAGGTGCCGCTGGCGGCGTACCACTCCGACGAGATCCTCGACAGCCAGACGCTGCCGCTGCGCTACGCGGCGTTCAGCCCGTGCTTCCGCAAGGAGGCAGGCTCGTACGGCAAGGACACCCGGGGCATCTTCCGGGTGCACTGGTTCGACAAGGTGGAGATGTTCTCCTACACGACGGTCGAGGAGTCGTACGCCGAGCACCGGCGTCTGCTCGGCTGGGAGAAGCAGTTCCTCGACAAGCTCGAGCTGGCCTACCGGGTCATCGACGTGGCCGCGGGCGACCTCGGCCTGGCCGCGCAGCGCAAGTTCGACTGCGAGGCGTGGATCCCGACCCAGGGGAAGTACCGCGAGCTCACCTCGACCTCGAACTGCACCGACTTCCAGGCCCGCCGGCTCGACGTCCGGGGGCGCTTCCCCGAGGGCACGCGCACGCTGGCGACTCTCAACGGCACCCTTTGCGCGATGACCCGCGCGATCGTCGCCGTGTTGGAGACCCACCAGCAGGAGGACGGCTCGGTCGTCGTGCCGCAGGCGCTCCGGCCGCACCTGCAGGGCCGCGAGGTGCTGGAGCCGGTCGCGAAGTGACCCGCCGGTGACCGGCCGGTGACGGGCCGATGAGCTGTCCGCCGGAGGGGTGGACGCCGAAGCTGGTCGCGCTGGACATCGACGGCACGCTGTTCTCCCCGCACGAGACGCCGACCGGAGCGGGAGTCGTCGACGAGACGATCAGCCCGGCGGTGCGCGCGGCCGTCGACCGCACCGTCGAGTCCGGCGCGCACGTCGTCCTGGCGACCGGCCGGTCGACGTTCGGGATCACCGACGTGCTCGACCTGCTGCGCCTGCCCCGCGACGGGAGCCGGGCGCTGACGGTGGCCTCCAACGGTGCGGTGGTGTTCGCCTACCCGCCGGTGGAGGTGCTGTCCACGGTGACGTTCGACGCCAGCGTGGTGGTGCGGGAGCTGATGGAGCACGTGCCGCAGGCGATGGTCGCCGTGGAGGAGATCGGCGTCGGCTACCGGGTCAACCGGCACTTCCCCGAGGGCGAGATCGGCGGCGAGATCATGCTGGACTCGGTGGACCGGCTGGTCGCCGAGCCCGTCACCCGCGTCATCATCCGCGACCCCGACGCGGCGGCGGAGGACTTCATCGAGCTGGCGGAGCGGCTGGGGCTGAGCGGCACGAACTACTACATCGGCTGGACCGCCTGGCTGGACCTCTCCCCGGAGGGGGTCTCCAAGGCGTCGGGGCTGGCGCAGGTCTCGGCCCTGCTCGGTGTCGCCCCGGCCGACGTGCTGGCGATCGGCGACGGACGCAACGACGTCGAGATGCTGCGGTGGGCAGGCCGTGGGGTGGCTATGGGGCAGGCTCCCCTGGAGGTGCAGGAGGCGGCGGACTTCGTCACCGAGACGGTCGAGAACGACGGCTGCGCCATGGAGCTGGCCCGCTGGTTCTAGCGCAGGACACCAGTCGCGTAGCCTCGCCGACGTGCTGAGGCTGGTGGCGACCGACCTGGACGGCACGCTGCTGCACTCCGACGGCACCGTCACCGACCGCACCCGCGCCGTGATCGAGGAGCTCGAGCGCAGGGGGGTGGCAGTGGTCTTCGTCACGGGCCGGCCGGTCCGCTGGATGGGCGAGCTCTGGCACCTGGTCGGCAACCACGGCGTAGCCATCTGCAGCAACGGCGCGGTCGTGTACGACGTGCCCGGCCGCACCGTCGCACGCGTGCGCCCGATCGACGACGCCACCGTGCTGGAGGTGGCCGGCACGTTGCGCGAGGCCGTGCCGGGCACCGCGTTCGCGGTGGAGCGGCTGGGCGGCTTCGACGCCGAGCCCGGGTACCTCGTGGAGGGAGACGTCGGCTACCGGCCGGGCGACCCGTCGGGGCCGCTCGGGGACATCCTCGACGGGCAGGCGGTGAAGCTGCTGGCCCGGCACCGCACCATCGGGCCGAGCGAGTTCTGGGCCCTCGTCGACGACGCTGTCGGCGGTCTGGTCACCACGACCTGGTCCTCCCTCGGCTCGCTGGTGGAGATGAGCGCCCACGGCGTCACGAAGGCGAGCACCCTGCAGCTGGTGTGCGAGCAGCGCGGCGTCGCGGCCGAGGAGGTGGTGGCCTTCGGGGACATGCCCAACGACACCGCGATGCTGGCCTGGGCGGGCACGACGTACGCGATGGCCGGGGCCCACGAGTCGGCACGCCTGGCCGCGGACGCCCTGGCCCCGGGGAACGACGAGGACGGGGTGGCGGCGGTGCTGGAGGAGCTCTTCGGGCTGTGCTGAGCCGCCTGCCCGCGAGCCCCCTTCCGAAACCGCGGCGCGCGTAGTTGACTCGGTAGGACGTGCTCTGAGTCACTGCGGGAGGTCCGCCTGATGTCTGCAGCCCAAGCCCTCGCCGACGCCCGGTCGGCCGCCGAGACGCTCGCCGACGCGGCCGCTCGGCTGGCCAACGAGTACGGCGACACGTTGGGCGTGCGCCGGCTGCTCTCCGACGTCACCCGCATGAGGGACAACCTGGATCAGATCGGCGACCCTCAGCCCGGCTACCGGCCCGCCACCGAGCCTCACGAGATCCTCGTCATCGACGACAAGCCGTACGACGAGAGCATGTGGTCGGACTCCGACTCTGAGTCCCAGCGCGCCGTCTGACGGCGGGCCAGGCATGTCGACCGGCGTCCGCACCCAGCGCCGCGCCCGTATCCCCGAGAAGACCCTCCGCCAGGACCGCTGGTGGCTCTCGCCGCTGACCACGTTCACGATCTTCACGCTGTTCGTGATCTTCGCGACGTGGCGCGCGTTCATGAGCAGCGACTACTACGCGGCGCCGTACCTCTCCCCGTTCTTCTCCCCGTGCCTGTCCACCAGCTGCGTCGAGGGCTCCAGCGACCTCGGCACGCCGGTCGGTGACTGGTGGCCGCTGTCGCCGGCGCTGCTGATCCTGGTCTTCCCGCTCGGCTTCCGGCTGACCTGCTACTACTACCGCAAGGCGTACTACCGGGCGTACTGGCTGAGCCCACCGGCCTGCGCCGTCGCCGAGCCGCACGCCCGGTACAGCGGGGAGACCCGCATCCCGCTGATCCTCAACAACATCCACCGCTACTTCTGGTACGCCGCGTTGCTGGTCGCCGTCGTGCTGACCTACGACACCGTCCTGACGTTCCGCGACGAGGACGGCGAGTGGGGCCACATGGGCCTGGGCTCGCTGGTCTTCCTGGCCAACATCGTGTTCATCTGGCTCTACACGTTGTCGTGCCACTCCTGCCGGCACGTGGTCGGCGGCCGGCTGCGGCACTTCTCCAGGCATCCGCTGCGCTACCGGCTGTGGACCTGGGTCTCGAGCCTCAACGCCCAGCACCCGTTCTACGCATGGGTGTCGCTGTTCTCGGTCGCCGTGGTCGACTTCTACGTCTACCTGCTGGCGACCGGCACGATCGAGGACGTGAGGTTCTTCTAGATGACCACCTCGAGCGGACCGGAGGCCCGCCACCCCATGACCGGCAACCGGATGGACCCCGGCCCGGCCGAGCGCACCGGCTTGGAGACCCATGACTACGACGTGGTGGTGATCGGCGCCGGCGGCGCCGGGCTGCGGGCGGCGATCGCGGCGCACGACGCGGGAGTGAAGGTCGCGGTGGTGTGCAAGTCGCTGCTCGGCAAGGCGCACACCGTCATGGCCGAGGGTGGTATCGCGGCGGCGATGGCCAACGTCTACCCGGAGGACGGCTGGGAGGTGCACTTCCGCGACACCATGCGTGGCGGGAAGATGCTCAACCACTGGCGCATGGCCCAGCTGCACGCCCAGGAGGCCCCGGAACGGGTCCTGGAGCTGGAGGAGTGGGGCGCGTTGTTCGACCGCACGCCCGACGGGCTGATCTCCCAGCGCGACTTCGGCGGCCACCGCTACGCCCGCCTCGCGCACGTGGGGGACCGGACCGGCCTGGAGATGATCCGCACCCTGCAGCAGCGCGCGGTGGCGCTCGGCGTGGACGTCTTCATGGAGTGCACGGTGACCGAGATCTTCACCGCGCCGGCCGAGAGCCGCGGCCGGCGCAAGGTCACGGGGGCGCTGGCGTACTGGCGCGAGACCGGCCGGTTCGTGGTCTTCTCCGCGCCGTCCGTCGTGCTCGCGACCGGCGGGATCGGCAAGTCCTACCAGGTGACGTCGAACTCCTGGGAGTACACCGGCGACGGCCACGCGCTGGCGCTCCGGGCGGGCGGCAGCCTGGTGAACATGGAGTTCGTGCAGTTCCACCCGACCGGGATGGTGTGGCCGCCGTCGGTGAAGGGCATCTTGGTCACCGAGTCGGTGCGCGGTGACGGCGGGGTGCTGGTGAACTCCCAAGGCAACCGGTTCATGTTCGACTACATCCCCGAGTTCTTCATCAAGGAGACCGCCGACACCATCGAGGAGGCGGAAGGCTGGTACACCGACAAGAAGAACCACCGCCGGCCTCCCGAGCTGCTCCCACGCGACGAGGTGGCGCGAGCGATCAACTCCGAGATCAAGGCCGGGCGGGGCTCACCGCACGGCGGGGTGTTCCTCGACATCGCGTCGCGGCGGGACGCCGAGTTCATCCGGCGGCGGCTGCCCTCGATGTACCACCAGTTCAAGGAGCTCGCCGACGTCGACATCACCGCCGAGCCGATGGAGGTCGGTCCGACCTGCCACTACGTGATGGGCGGCGTCGAGGTGGACCCCGACACGGAGGAGTCGCTGGTGCAGGGCCTGTACGCCGCCGGCGAGGTCGCCGGGGGCATGCACGGCTCCAACCGGCTGGGCGGCAACAGCCTGTCGGACCTCCTCGTCTTCGGCAGGCGGGCCGGCCACAACGCGGCGTACCGCTCCTATCGTCAGCGCGACAAGATCACGCCGATCCCGGACGCCGACGTCCAGGCAGCGGCGGACCGGGCGGTGGCGCCGTTCTCCGTCGGGGGAGGGGAGAACCCGTACACCATCCAGAAGGACCTGCAGGACCTCATGCAGCGCCTGGTCGGGATCATCCGCACCGCCGACGAGCTCGAGCAGTCCCTGAAGGAGCTGGACCGGCTCAAGGAGCGAGCGCGACACCTGTCGGTCGAGGGCAACCGGCAGTACAACCCGGGCTGGCACCTCGCTCTCGACCTGCCGAACATGCTGCTGGTCTCGGAGTGCATCGCGAAGGCCGCGCTGGAGCGGCAGGAGTCCCGCGGCGGGCACACCCGCGACGACTTCCCCGGCCCGTCGGAGGAGTGGGCCAAGGTCAACCTGGTGCTGACCTCCTCCGACGGGGAGTCGGTGGACCTGCGGCACCAACCCCTACCGCAGATGCCCGCGGACCTGGCGTCGCTGTTCGAGGGAGCGTGAGATGGGCTACGACCTTCGCATGCGGGTGTGGCGCGGCGACGCCTCCGGTGGTGACCTCCGGGACTTCACCGTGGCCGTCGAGGAGGGCGAGGTCGTCCTGGACGCCATCCACCGGCTTCAGGCCGGCCAGGCCGGCGACCTCGCCGTACGCTGGAACTGCAAAGCCGGCAAGTGCGGCTCGTGCAGCGCGGAGATCAACGGCCGGCCCCGGTTGATGTGCATGACCCGGTTGGCCGACTTCGACCCCACCGAGACCATCACGGTCACCCCGATGCGCGCGTTCCCGGTGATCCGTGACCTGGTCACCGACGTGTCGTTCAACTACGAGAAGGCCAAGCAGGTGCCCGCGTTCGCGCCGACGCCGCGCGACCCCGACGGCAACCGGCGGATGATGCAGGCCGACGTGGAGCGCGGCCAGGAGTTCCGCAAGTGCATCGAGTGCTTCTTGTGCAACAACACCTGCCACGTCGTGCGCGACCACGAGGAGAACAAGCCGGCGTTCGCGGGCCCGCGCTTCTTCCTCCGGTACGCCGAGCTGGACATGCACCCGCTGGACACCAACGACCGCCGCAAGCTCGCCCAGGACGCGGCCGGGCTGGGCATGTGCAACATCACCAAGTGCTGCACGGAGGTCTGCCCCGAGGACATCAAGATCACCGACAACGCGATCATCCCGATGAAGGAGCGCGTCGTCGACCGCAAGTACGACCCCGTCGTCTGGCTCGGCGAGAAGATCTTCCGGCGTGACCGGGCCGGCCGCGCCGAGGTGTGAGCGCGTCGATCTCTTGGCAGATTCCCATGGTATCCAGGCGCTTCGCCGCCTCCCACGGTGGACGCGTCGTGGGGACCGGATAAACGTCGTGGGCAGTGCGGCGCCCCCTGGGTCCTCGCCGGGTCCTCGGCAGGTCCTCGCCCGACTCCGCTGCGACGTGACGGTCTCGCGGGTGTGACTGCCGCTGCGTCCGGGCACCAGGCAGGCATGACCGCCCTGCTCAGCCAGCACGAGATCGACAGCGCCCTGCAGACCGACGTCCCCCAGTGGCAGCAGGAGGGCGACTCCCTGGTCCGGTCAGTCACCGCCGGGTCCTTCCTCGAGGGCATCGACCTGGTCCGCCGGGTCGCCGAGGCCGCCGAGGAGATGAACCACCACCCCGACATCGACATCCGCTGGACCACCGTCACCTTCCGCCTCTCCACCCACTCCGCCGGCGGCATCACCGCCTCCGACCTCACCCTGGCCCGGAAGGTCGATGCCGCGGTGGGCGGCTGAGCTTGTTGGCGGTTTCCCATGGGATCGAGGCGTTCTGCCGCCTCCCATGGCGGGCGCGTCATGGGAAGCGGCGCAGCGTCGTGGGCAGCGACCCGGCTGTCGCGCTGACCCGCCGTCGCCGCCCCCGGTTATCCACAGGATGGGACGGCCGAGGAGAGACCTCCCGCGTGAGTTGTTAGATTGCGGCCTCGCGAGCGAGGGGCCGAGCCTTCGCCGGTGAGCATGAGGGGCGGCCATGGCCGGGGCCAGACCAGGGGCGTGCTCGCGCGCCATGAGGGCCGTCGGAGCGGTGCTCGCAACCGGGCTGATCGCCGGGCTCGCCGGCTGCACCGGCGACGCCGCACCGAGCCCGCCGCCGCTAGAGACGAGCGCGAGCTCGCCCTCGCCGACCGAGGCGACCGGGAGCCCGGCGCCGACGTTGCCGCCTGATGCTCGGGGTACGTCAGTCGCGTCGGCCAAGGAGTTCGCCAGCTACTTCATCGATACCGTGAACCACGCCTTACATACTGGCGACACGACGGCCCTGAGGTCCGCATCTCAACCGCACTGCAAGACCTGTAATGCCATCGCCCGCAACGCCGAACGCATCTATGAATCCGGAGGACATGTAGAAAGTGCGGGGCTGAACCTGAAGACCGTCACGGTCGCCACAAGAGATCCAAAGATGGTGCTCCTGTTGGGGATCGATTACCCTCACGAGCGAGTTGTCGAGCCAGGCAAGAAGGATGCCGTTCGGGAGCCAAGTAGGGGTTCGCTTACCATGTATCTCACGAACGCTCCGCAATGGCAGGTCCAGCGTTTGGTTGTGGTCGAGTGAGAGGAAGGTTCTCGGGTGGCCTCGCCGCGCTGTCACTCTTACTCCTGACGCTTGCTCCACCTGAAATCGCCGAAGCCTGTCAGGTTGGCGCCAGCTCAGGAGGTACGAGCCTCTATGTCAGCGGGGAATGCCCACGGCCACCGCACCATCAAACTGGGAGCTCGGGGGGACTTGAATCGGCGGCTGGCTCGGGAACTGTAGTATACGTGGGGTACCAGTACCGCTCACCCTGTGTTTCGAGTGACGGCGATTGCACAGCCGCCCGTGCGTGCCCTGAGCCGACCCGGCGGGCATGGTTGCTCTTCGGCCGTAAGAGCGCCACTGGGTCATGGCTATTCTTGGGTGGGGTTTGCACGGGGCCGACTCCACCCCAGTCGGGCTCTACGGTCGCTCGCCCCATGGTTACGCCCGCCGTCGTCCTCAACGCGCTGCGCCGGATTGGACTTCCGGCGCTGGAGGTGCAGATCCAGCCGGAGGACAAGACGCTGGTGAACTTCGAGACCATCTTCTACGCCGAGCCGCAGACGGTGACCCGGGACCTGACCCTGCTCGGGCAGCGGGTCCGGGTGGAGG
>JBIOYO010000252.1:0-18813 GCA_044870175.1 Nocardioidaceae bacterium
CGGCGTGCGTGCCGTCGCAAGGTCGTGCCGCGCAGAGCTGAGGCGAGCTTGGGGTCCTCGGCCACCAGTGCACGCTCCATCTGCTCCAGCAGACGAAGCTCTTCTTCGGAGAGAGGCACGGTTCCTCCAGCGCGACGGTCGTGTCTTTGAGTCTAGGCACGTCGGTGTGTTGGTGGTACCCGTGAGTTCAAAATCTGCACGGCCGTGGATGGACGTTGTTGTCTGGTCGTCCCGCCAACCGGTCTCATCCGGCCTGACGACCGGCGGAGCCGCTGAGCAGGGTGGCCGGCTGGACCGCCGTCCGGCCGAACCGCAGCCGTGCCCGGTCGGTCGCCTGGTCGGCCTCGGGCCAGCCGTGCTCCCGGGCTCCGAGCAGGAGCTGGTGGTAGACGGTCCGTCTCGGCACCAGGCCTTCCACGCGCACCCCCACCAGCCGGATCCGCGCCCGTTGCAGCCCGAGGGCGGCGAACAGGTCGGTGGCGGTGGCGTAGACCTCGTGGGTGACGTCGGTGTGCTCGGGCCGGGTGCGGCTGCGGGTGATCGTGGTGAAGTCGGCGAACCGCACCTTCAGCGTCACGGTGCGGCCCGCGACCTCCGCGGCGCGCATCCTGGTGGCCACCTTCGAGGAGAGCCGGAGCAGCTCACGCCGGATCACCTCGGGGTCGTCGGTGTCGCGACCGAAGGTCTCGTCGGCGCCGATGCTCTTGTCCGGCTCCTCCTCCGGACCCCGGCGAGCGGAGACGCAGCGGGAGTCCTCACCCCAGGCCAGGCGGTGCAGATGAGCACCCAGCGCCGGACCGAGCGCCCGCTGGAGGGTGGTCACCGGGGTGTACGCCAGGTCGCCCACCGTCCGCAGCCCGAGCCGGCCCAGCGTCTCCGCGGTCCGCTCGCCCACTCCCCACAGCTCCTCGACGGCCAGCGGGTGCAGGAACGACGTGACCTGCCGGGGAGGGACGACCAGCACCCCGTCGGGCTTGGCCAGGCGACTGGCCAGCTTGGCCACGCCGACGGTGCTGGACACCCCCACCGAGCAGGTGACCCGCTGCTCGTCGTGCACCCGTGCCCGGATGGCCTCGGCAACCATCGCCGGTGACCCGAGCCGCCGCGTCGACCCCGAGACGTCGAGGAACGCCTCGTCCATCGACAGGGTCTGCACCACCGGCGTGACCTGGCGGAAGACCTCCATGACCGACGCCGACACGGCGCTGAAGGCCGCGTAGTCCGGCGGCACCACCGCCGCACCGGGACAGACCCGGCGCGCGCGGGTCATCGGCATCGCCGAGTGCACGCCGTGCCGGCGGGCCAGGTAGTTCGCCGACAGCACCACGCCTCGCATGCCCCCGCCGACGATCACCGGCACGCCGGCGAGGTCGGGCCGGTCCCGGGTCATCACCGAGGCGTAGAACGCGTCCATGTCGACGTGCAGGACCGTGCACTCCCGCGAGTCGTCGCTCACGGCGCTCACGGCGCTCGGTCAGGGGCGGATGGCCAGGGCGTGCACCTGGGCGGCCAGGGTGAGGTACTCCGGTCGCTCGGCCACGGCCAGCTCCAGGTCGACCAGGGCGTCGGCGGCACCGGGCTCCAGCTCCACCAGGAAGCTGGGCACCAGGTCGGCGAACACCCGGACGGCGTGGAGGGTGAGGTCGGCCATGCCGGCGGCAGTGAGCAGCGCGGAGACCTCCGACGCGGTGAACCGGTGCATGCCCGCGCCGGTAGGGCCGGCGCCCGTGGCGGGACCCGATGGGTCGAGCAGCTCGCGGGCCTGGGTGAAGTGGCCGGCCATCGCCCGGGCGACGACGGCCGCGTGGCGCTGGGCGACCAGGAGGCTGAGCGTCCCCCCCGGCCGGAGCGTCTCCGCGATCGCCGAGACGGCTGCGGCGGGGTCGTCGACGACCTCGAGCACGCCGTGGCACAGCGCCAGGTCGGCCGCGTCGCGAGAGACCCAGTCCAGCAACCTCCCCACGTCGCCCTGGACCCCCCGCACCCGCTCGGCCACTCCGCGCTCCTCGGCCCGGCGGTCCAAGATCGCCAAGGCGTCCGGGCTGGGGTCCACCACGGTGACCCGGTGGCCGAGCTCGGCGACGCGCACCGCCAGCCCGCCCGTGCCGCCGCCGATGTCGACGACAGTGGCATCGGTGACCCCGTCCAGCACGCGGCACAGCGCCTCCCAGACCACCGCGGAGCGCGCCAGGCTGCGTCGCTGGGCGCTGCTGGGAGGGGTGCCGGCCGGCATGCGGCACACCCTACGTGTCCAGTGACCCCGCCGGTCATCCGCCCGAGCTGCCGGGAGAGGAGTGCCACAGCTTCCGTGGGGGGCGTGCGGTCGCGGGTTGGTCCGGGCCCCGCGCTCCGGCACGCGAGGCGGCCGTGCGGGTGTCCTCGCCGGGCGGCCTGACGTCGGCGTACGGCGACATCGCGAACCCGCTGGAGTGCACCAGCACCCGGCGCCGGCCCATCCCGCCGGCGGTGTGCCCGTGACCTGGACCGGACGAGGGCGGGCCGGCCATGACCGGCCGGGTGCTGCGGCTCTCGGCGGCTCCGGCCATCGCCTCCTCGGGGACGCCGCTCTCTGCGGAGAAGCCCTCGGGGACCTGTGCCATCACCTCGTGGACCGCCTCGATGCCTGCGGCGCGCCAGGTGTCGTGCAGGGCGGAGAGCTCCCAGCAGCCGGTGGCCAGCAGCGAGACCCCTCTCCTGCCGGTGCGGCGCAGCTCGCCGCGGACCACCAGCAGCCAGGAGTGGAACACGGTGGCGGCGTACGGTCCCTGGGCGTCCTCGAAGAAGGTCGCGTCCACCGGACCCGTGGCGTCGTCGAGGGTCAGGAACACCACCCGCCGACCGGACCGGATCGGCGGGGTCTGAGTGGCCACCTTGACTCCGGCCACGAGCAGCTCGGCGTGGCTGCGCCGGCCGATCAGGTCGACCGCCCGGGTGACTCCCAGCTCGTCGAGGAAGGGCCGGTAGAACGTGACCACGTGCTGGCTGACGTCGAGGCCGAGGATCTCCAGCTCGGCACGCACGCGCTCGGAGACGCTCATCTCCGGCAGCCCGCACGCCTCCCCGTCGGCCGGCGCGTCACCGAGGTCCAGGCTCAGCTGGACCGAGGTCACCGGCGCGGGCGTGCGGGTCGCCCGGGACTGTGCGGCGGCCTGCGCCCACACTCCCTCACGGGAGCCCTCGCGGCCCTCGCGAGCACCGTCTCGCACCCTGGCGTCGCTGCTGTTGCGGCCGGCCGCGTCGGCCGCCCGGACCTGGGCGGCCGGGCTTCCCCGGCGTCCCCCGAGCCCGCGCCCCCGGGTCGCCGAGGCCCGGTCGACCGCTCTGGTGTAGCGGTCCAGGTCGGCCACCTGGAGCAGCAGGTCGCGGCGGGTGACCCGGCCGCGGCGGCGGACCCCCGTCGTGACGCCGATGCCGTAGACGGCGTCGAGCCCACCGGCCAGGACCAGCCGCTCGACCACCGGCCGGGAGACCCTGGCGCGGTGCCAGAAGTCGGTCAGCGAGTGGTAGGGCCGCCCCGCCACGATCCGGTCCACCTCACCCCCGTCGATGCCCTTCACCTCCGCGAGCGCCAGGCGGATGCCGTAGCCGGCCCCGGGCTCCGGCGCGTCGTGCGGCCAGGCCGGCACCCGCTCGACGACGTACTCCTTCTCGCTGGCGTTGACGTCCAGGGGCAGCACGCTCACCCCGAACTGGCGGGCGTCGTCGAGGATCAGCCGCTTGGGATACATGCCGGGGTCGTGGGTGAGCACCCCGGCCAGGAAGTGCGCAGGATAGTGCGCCTTGAGCCAGGCGGACTGGTAGGTGGGCAGGGCGAACGCCGCGGCGTGGGCCTTGCAGAACCCGAACGACGCGAACGCCTCCAGGACCCTCCAGACCTCCTCGACCAGGGGGAGGGAGTAGCCGCGGCCGAGCGCCCGCGGGAAGAACCACACCTTGGCCTGCGCCATCCCCTCGACGTCACCGAGCGCCCGGCGGGCCTCGTCGGCCTCGGCGAGCGTGCAGCCGGTGAGCCGGGCGATGATCTCGATGACCTGCTCGTGGAACACCACGACGCCGTGGGTCTCCTGGAGGATCGGCCGCAGGTCGTCGTGGGGGTAGGCGGCCGGGCGCCACCCCTGCTTGGCGTCGAGGTACGGCGTGACCATGTCGCTCTTCACCGGCCCCGGCCGGAACAGGGAGATGTCGGTGATGATGTCCCCGAACGACTCGATGCCGGACTTGCCGACCAGCTCCCGCTGCCCCGGCGACTCGATCTGGAAGACGCCCAGCGTCTTGGACGCAGAGATCATCGCGAAGGTCGCCTCGTCATCGAAGGGCACCTGTGTCTCGTCGTCGACGTCGACCTCCACCCCGTCGACCCGGCGGATCTCGGCCAGCGTGTGCGCGATCGTGGACTGCATCCGGATGCCGAGCACGTCCAGCTTGAGCAGCCCGAGGTCCTCCACGTCCTCCTTGTCGAACTGGCTCATCGGGAACCCGGCGAAGCTGGCCTCCACGGGAGTGCGGTCGAGCAGGGTCGCGTCGGAGAGCAGCACCCCGCACGGATGCACCGCGATGTGCCGGGGGAGCCCGTCGAGGCGCTCGGCCAGACGGAAGAGCAGGTCCAGCCGCTCCTCCCCCAGGCCTGAGGCACGCAGCTCGGGGAGCTCGCGCAGGGCCAGCCGGGCGTCCCTGGCCCGGATGTGCGGGAAGGCCTTCGCGATGGCGTCGACCTCGCCGCGCGGCATGCCCAGCGCGGCCCCGGTGTCGCGGACGGCGTGGCGGACCCGGTAGGTGTCCATCATCGACACGCAGGCGCAGCGCTCGCCGCCGTAGCGGTCGAGGATCGCCTCGTAGACCTCCAGCCGCCGTGCCGACTCCACGTCGATGTCGACGTCGGGCAGCGCCTGCCGCAGCGGGGAGAGGAACCGCTCCATGAGCAGGCCGTGCCGCAGCGGGTCGATGCCGGAGACCCCGGTCAGGTAGTTGACCAGGCTGCCGGCACCGGACCCTCGTGCCGCGGCACGCACGCCCATCCGCCGGACCAGGTCGCTGACGTCGGCGACGGTGAGGAAGTACGACGCGTATCCGAGCATCCGGATCACCCGGAGCTCGTCGTCGAGCCGGTCGCGGACCGCGCGGGTCCGGTGTGCCGGCGTCGTGCCGTAGCGACGGGTGAGGCCGGTCTCACAGCGCTCCCGCAGCACCTGGTCGGCCGACCCCGGGTCGCCCCGGGCGGTCCAGAGCTCGGGGAAGTGCACCTCTCCCAGCCCCAGGTCGGCCCGGGGGTCCACGGCGCACCGGTCGGCCACCACCCGGGTGCGGGCCACCAGCTCGCGGGCCGTCCGGCCACTGTGACCGTCGAGCCCGGCGAACCGGCAGACCTCCTCGGCCATCTCGGCCATCTCCTTGCCGGACTTCAAGAATCCCTCGGCGTTGCCCCGGTCGACGTGCCGCAGGTCCAGCGGCACCAGCCGTCGGGCCGCGTCGAGCACGTCGACCGTCGGGGCGTCGGACCGGTCGGCGTAGCGGACCGCGTTGCTGAGCACCGCCCCGAGGCCGGCCTCGCGGGCCAGGCCGGCCATCCGTGCCGCGTGCGGGGAGGAGCCCGGCCCGGACCCGGGGAGCCGGTGGCTGACCACCTCCACGAGGAGGTCGGCGGGGTCGAGCAGCCGCCGCCACGGGAGCAGTGCCGCCCGAGCCAGGTCGTCACGCCGCAGGGTGACCGCCCGGCCGGGCTCGGAGCCGGGTCCGAGCAGGACCAGCACGTCGCGCCCGGCGGCGTGCTCGGCGACCAGGTCGAGGGTGCACACCGGGTCCCCGCGCCCTCCCGCCAGGTGGGTGGCAGAGACCAGACGGCACAGCGCCGCCCAGCCCTGCCGGCTGGTCGCGAGGAAGGTGGCCCGTGGCAGCCGGGCGTCGCGGAAGGCGCCGCCGCGCACCGGGGTCCGGGTCGGGCCCTGGAGGCGGGCAGCGGCTCCGGGGGACCGGGACGGGACCGACCAGGGGTGGAGCGGGGCCGTCGCCAGGTCGACGCCGAGGACCGGCCGGACGCCGGCGCGCAGGCACGCCTTGACGAACCGCACCACGCCGTAGGTGCCGTTGCGGTCGGTCAGCGCCAGCGCGTCCATCCCCTGCTCGGCGGCCCGCTCCACCAGCACGTGCGGGTGGGACGCGCCGTACTGCAGGGAGTAGCCCGATGCCACGTGCAGGTGGACGAAGGGGTCGGCCATGTCTGGTCTCGGCTGTCTGGTCTCGGCTGTCTGGTCTCGTTGTCTGGGTGGCTCAGCCCACCGCCGCGGCGGGGAGGTGCTCGGGCAGCGACGGGTGCCGGGTCAGGCCCAGCGCCTCCTCCACCAGCGCCAGGAACCGGTCGGCGTCGCGCACCAGGTCGTCCGCCTCGCGCTCGGTCACCGCGCGGCGGGACCCCGCCTCGGCCGCGGCCCGCTTGGCGGCCCCGGCGGCGAAGAACGCCGCCCACTCCCCGAGCTCCGGGGCCACCTCGGCGAGCAGCACCCAGGCGTTCTTCTGGCGCCGGGAGGGCGCGCCGAGGGGGTCGGCCCGGGCGGCGAGCAGTGCCGCGGCTGCGCGCAGGGCCGCGACGTGCGCCTGGGCGTAGCGCAGGCACACCTCCGGGGTGGTGACCGCCTCACGGAGCGAGGCGGCCGCCCGCTCGAGGTAGGCGTGGGTCGCGGCGGGGAGCCGGAACGGGCTGGGCGCCACGGCCGGGGGCACGCTCGTCGGGGCGCTCGTCGGGGCGCTCGTCGGGGCGCTCGTCGGGATGGTCACCGGTGGTCCTCCTCTCGCCGATCGGCGGGTCAGTCGCTGCATCCGGTCAGCCGCCAGCTGCCGGCGGCCCAGTCGAAGACCAGGTCGAACACGCCGCGCCCGGTGGAGCGGCCGTGCCCGGCCTCGACCCGCCAGACCTCCCGCTCGGCGAGCAGGTCCGGTGCGACCGGGGGACGGTCGTGGGCGTCGGAGGTGTGGGCGTCGGAGGGGTCCGGCGGCTCGGCGCCGAGCACCGAGCGCGCGGCTCGGGACTGCCACCAGGCACCGGTCTCCACCCAGTGGGAGACGACGCCGGAGACCTTCCACAGCCGGCCTCGCCACAAGAACTGCTCGGGACCTTCCACGCGGCCGCCGACACCGGGCACCAGCCCTCGGCGCACCTCCACGAGGTCGTCGTATCGTCGCAACGAGAAAGCCCCCTCGGCATCCGGCGGATCGGCTGAGACGGTGTCCCGGGAATGGGGTCGAGGCATCCCCGGGGCCACCGATCGTTCGAACATGTGTTCGAACGACTGCCACGGTACACCCGCCCGGCCCCACCCCGTCAAGGGCATGAGTAGCCTTTCGGTGGATGACCGCCCCGACCGAGCACCCGTCGATCACCACCTTCCGCGCCGCCTGGCAGCGAGCCGGCGGAACGGGTCGCATCGTCGTGCTGCCCGACTCGGTGCACACGGCGGCCCGTGCCGCCGAGGCGCTCGGCTGCGAGGTCGGCGCGATCGCCAACAGCCTGCTCTTCGACAGCGGCGCGGGTCCGGTGCTGGTGCTCACCAGCGGCGCGCACCGCGTGGACACCGCGAAGGTCGCCGCGACCCTGGGCCTCGACGCGCTGCACCGGGCGGGGCCGGACTTCGTCCGCGCCCACACCGGCCAGGTCATCGGCGGCGTCTCCCCTCTCGACCACCCCTCGCCGGTGCCGACCTACCTCGACCGGGACCTCGCGGGGTACCCCGAGATCTGGGCCGCCGCCGGCCATCCCGCGGCGGTGGTCAGCACGACGTACGACGAGCTGCGCCGCCTCACCGGCGCGACCGAGATCGACGTCGCCTGAGCGTGGGGCCGGAGTCCGGCCGCAGGGCTCCGGCGGCGAGGCGCGAAACCCACTCGTCCGGCGGGTCCGGCGTTCCTACCCTGATCGCATGGCGGAGACGCTCGAGGCGTGGCGGGCGGCCCTGGGTGCGGTGTTCTGGGACCGGCCGGTGATCTGTGCGCCCGCGCCGCTGGCCGCGCACACCGACAC
The DNA here is from genome assembly GCA_044870175.1 of Nocardioidaceae bacterium. Lineage (GTDB taxonomy): Bacteria > Actinomycetota > Actinomycetes > Propionibacteriales > Nocardioidaceae > JBIOUF01. The sequence continues at coordinate 8,009 of JBIOYO010000252.1, forward strand.
GGTGCGCATGCTGCGGGGCGCCGGTGCCCGGCGTCCCCTGGTGCTCGCCGACGGGATCGGAGCCGGGCCGGTCCCCGGCGACGACGAGGCCACGGTGGTGCACGTCGCCTCGCCGCGGACCAGCACGGTCAGCGCCGGCGTCCGCAAGGCCGACGAGTTCTGGCGCACCGGGCTGCCCGCCGAGGTGCTCTGGGCCGTCGAACGCTACGACCCCGGCCGCGAGGGGCTCTGGCTGGCCGGCCCCTTCGTCGACCCGGCGCCACTGCGCGGCCGGGCGGTCGCGGGCGGGCGGCCGGCCTCGTGGGTCGCGCTTGAGGACAAGACCGCCGTGGACGGCCTGTGGGACGCCGTCGGTATCCCCCGCGCGCCCTCCCGGGTCGTGTCCTGCGACCCGACAGATCTGGCCGCTGCCGCCGCCGCGCTCGACGAGGGCTCCGGGACGGTGTGGGCGGGTGACGCCAGGGACGGGGTGAACGGCGCGGGCGAGTACGTCCGCTGGGTCGTGTCGGCGGCCGACGCCATGCGGGCCGTCGCGCACTTCGCGGTGGCCTGCGACCGCGTGCGGGTGATGCCGTTCCTGGACGGCGTCCCGTGCAGCATCCACGGCTGTGTGCTGCCCGACGGGGTCGCCGTGTTCCGTCCCGTCGAGCTGGCGATCCTGCGCGGCTCGGACCGCCACTTCGTGTACGGCGGGCTGGGATCGACCTGGGACCCGTCCGGCGCCGACCGGGAGGCCATGCGACGACTGGCCCGGACGGTCGGCGAGCACCTGGCCGCGGCGGTCGGCTACCGAGGGTTCTTCGGCGTCGACGGCGTGATGACCGCTGACGGCTTCCGCCCGACCGAGCTGAACCCTCGGCTGTCCGCGGGCGCGGCCCAGCTCGGCCGTGCCGCCGACCCCGAGCTGTTCTCGCTGCTCCAGCTGGGCGCGGTGCTCGGGGTTCCCCCACCGATGACCGCCGACGAGCTGGAGCAGTGGGCGGTGGCCACGATGGACTCTCGCCGGTTCTGCCGGCCCGTCGCGGTCACCCCGGCCACACTGGTGGAGGAGCCGGTCGCCATCCCGGTCGCCTCGGTGGAGGGCCGGCTCCAACGCGCCCCCGCCGGTTCGGGGCTGACCGTCGAAGCCGGTCCCAACCCCTTCGGCACCTATGTCCGGCTGAGCGTCGACCGCGCCGCGCCGGGCCAGCGGGTGGCGGTGCTCAACACGGCGCTGATGGGCTTCCTCGACGCCGAGATGGGCACCGGGTTCGGCCGGGTCGACCCCGCGCCCGACCTCCGGACGCCACCTGCCCGCGCCGGCTGAGCACCCCCCACCCACAGACCGCCCTCCTAGGGTGGGCCCATGGCGCGGGTCGTGGTCGTCGGGGGCGGCCTCGGCGGCACGGCCGCCGCCGCGAGGCTGGCCAGGCTCGGGCACGACGTGACGCTTGTGGAGCGTCAGGCCCGCCTCGGCGGCTCGGTGCACGCCGTGGAGCGGGACGGCTTCTGCTGGGACGCGGGCCCGGCGGCGACCGCGCTGCCGGCGGTGCTGCGCGACCTGTTCCGCAAGTCCGGCGCGCCGTTGGACCGCGAGCTCGTGCTCGTGCCGGTGGAGCCGTTCCGCGAGCACCGCTTCCCCGACGGGTCGGGCGTCGCGCTGGGGTCGTCGAGCCGGGCGGCGCAGCGCGCAGCGGTCGAGGCCGGGCTCGGCCCGGGACTCGGGAGCGCGTGGGTCGACCACGTGCTGTCGTTCTCCGAGCCGTGGGAGCTGCTGCGTCGCGAGCTGCTCGAGCGCCCGGCGGCGGACTCCGTGGACCCTCGCACCCGCAGGCTGCTGCGCAGCCGTCGGAGCCTGCGTCGCGCGGCCGAGCGCTCGTTCGCGGACCCGCGCCTGCGGCGGCTCGCGGCGTACCAGGCGGTGGTCGCGGGGCACGACCCGCGCCGGGTGCCGGCCTGGCTCGGGCTGGTCGACTACCTGGAGCTGAAGTTCGGGGTGTGGACACACCCGGACGGCTTCGCCGGGATCGCCGGCGCGCTGGCCCGGCGCCTGGAGACGCGCGGTGTCACCGTGCTGACCGGGACTCGGGCGGTCGACCTCGTCGCGGGTCCGCGAGCGCCCCGGGCCGTGGCCACCGACCGCGGAGACCTCGACGCCGACGTGGTCGTGGTCGCCGCGGACCCGCGCGCGCTGCCCTCCCTCGCTCCGACCGTCCGTGCCGGCCCACCTGTCCACGCGCCCGACGTCACCCACCTCGGGGTGGCGGGTCCGGTCCCGGCGCTGCCCGCCGAGGTGGTGCTGCACGACGAGCGAACCACCACCGTCGTCCGGACGCGAGGGTCGGCTCCGCCCGGCGACGCCGCGTGGACGGTGCTGCGTTGGGGCCCGCGCGGCGACCCGGTTGCCGAGCTGGGGCGTTGGGGCCTCGACGTGGCGTCGTCGGTACGTGTGCGTGTGGACGGGCTCGCGGGCACCGAGGACGGCACGCCGTACGGCGTCGCCTGGCGCCGCAGCGGCCTCCCCGAGCGGCTGTCGACCCGGACCGCTCTGCCCGGCGTGTACGTCGCCGGTGCTCACGCCGCGCTCCTCGGCGCCGTGCCCTTCGTCGGGCTGACCGCCGCCGTCGTCGCCGACATCGTCGGACCTGCCCGGCGGGCCTGACCACCCCGACGGACGGTCAGGCCACGAGCGAGCCCAGGTTGGCGAACACCTCGCGCGTGGCCCTCGACTGGTTGAGCGTGTAGAAGTGCAGGCCCGGCGCGCCGTGCGCCAGGACCTGGTCGCACAGCTCGGTTGCGATCGCGATGCCCTCTGCGCGGACCGCCGCCGGGTCGCCCTCGTGGCGGGAGACCCGGGCGACCACCTCCGGCGGCACCTCACGGCCGGACAGCTCGGCCATTCGACGGATCTGGCCGAGGTTCGTGATCGGCATGATGCCCGGGATCACCGGCATGTCGACGTGCGCCGCCGCGCAGCGCTCGAGCAGGCCGATGTAGTCCGAGGCGCGGAAGAACATCTCGGTAATGGCGAACTCCGCACCCGACGCCTGCTTGCGCCGCATCACCTCGACGTCACGCTCGAGCGAGAGCGCGTCTCGGTGCCCCTCGGGAAAGGCCGCGACGCCGACACTGAAGTCGCCGAGCGAGCGCACCAGTGCCACCAGCTCCGAGGCGTAGGCGAGCCCGCCGGGGGTCGGAGTCCACGGCGTGCCCGGACCGCCCGGTGGGTCGCCGCGCAGCGCCAGGACGTTGCGGATGCCGGCGGCGGCGTACGTGCCGAGCACGGCGCGCAGCTCCGCCCTCGAGCTGCCGACGCAGGTCAGGTGCGCCATCGGGGTCATCGTGGTCTCCGTGGCGATCCGCTCGGTCATGGCGACGGTGCGGTCGCGCGTGGTGCCGCCGGCGCCGTACGTCACCGAGACGAAGGTCGGTCGCAGCGGCTCCAGCTCGCGCAGGGCCCGCCAGAGCTGCCGGGTGCCGTCGTCGTCCTTGGGCGGGAAGAACTCGAAGGAGTACGAGCGCCCGCCGCGTGCGACCACGTCGCGGACCGAGTCCGCGACCGCCGGGGTGCGGCCGGCCTGTGGCCGGGCCCGGCCTTGTGAGGACGACATGCTCCCAGGGTAGAGCCGCCGCGTTGCGTATGACGCACATCCCACTGGCCGGTCCGCGCGGCGCGGTCGCCGCCCGCTCCGCGAAGTAGGCTCGCCCGGGTGACCGGGACGCTGCCGAACCGCGCCGGCGTGTGGGACCCCGAGGGCTTCCGGGACCGGGTGCAGAACGTGCTCGACGGCTTCGTCGACGAGCAGGGCCGTCGGCTGGAACCACTCGGGGAGGACGCGGCGCGCCTGGTCCGGTCGGCGCGCGAGTCGGTGACGGGCGGCAAGAGGTTCCGGGCGATGTTCTGCCACTGGGGCTACCGCGCGGTTCGCGGAACCCTCACCGGCCGCAGCGAGGAGGAGGCGCTGCTCCGCGCCTCGGCGAGCCTGGAGCTGCTGCACGCCTCCGCTCTGGTCCACGACGACGTGATGGACGCCTCAGACACCCGGCGGGGGCGGCCGGCGACGCACCGCGCCTTCGAGGCTCGGCACCGCGCCCTCCGCTGGCGTGGCGACCCGGGCCAGTACGGCGTCGCCGCAGCGATCCTCCTGGGAGACCTCCTGCTGTCCTGGGCCGACGAGCTGCTGCGCGAGTGCGGGCTGCCCGGCCCGCTCGTGCACGACGCCCTCGGCTACTTCGACACCACGCGAAGCGAGGTGATCGTCGGCCAGTTCCTGGACGTCTCGGTGCAGGCCCGCGGCCGGGCCAGCGTGGAGGAGTCGATGCAGGTGCTGCTGTACAAGTCCGCGAAGTACTCCGTCGAGCGCCCGTTGCACGTCGGTGCAGCCCTTGCCGGTGGCTCCGGGGAGGTCCTCACCGGGCTGACCGGCTACGGGATCCCGCTCGGCCAGGCTTTCCAGCTCCGCGACGACCTGCTCGGCGTCTTCGGCGACCCCGCGGTCACCGGCAAGCCGGCGGGGGACGACCTCTCCGAGGGCAAGCGCACGGTGCTGGTCGCCCTCGCGCTGGCCGCCGTCACCCCCGAGGAGGCGCGGCACCTCCAGGCTCAGCTCGGCCGGCCGCTGTCTGCTGATGAGGTGGCCGCGCTGCAGCGGCTCATCGACCTCTCGGGTGCGCCGCGCGAGGTCGAGCGGCGGATCGCCGAGCTCACGACCGCCAGTCTCGCCGCCCTGGAGGCCGCCCCGGTCACCGACGTCGCGCGGGCCACGCTCCGCGAGCTGGCCTCCGCGGCCACCCAGCGCGTGGTGTGACGCTCCCGGGCACCCGGGCTCTGCCCGGTCAGTGCTTGGCGGGCAGCTCGGGGAGGTCCAGGGGGGGACCGTCGCCGCGCAGGACGACCGCCAACGGGCCGCCCTTGTCGGCGTGGACCCGGCCGCCGAGCACGCTGAGGGCAACGGAGAAGGCCTGTTCGTCGTGGCGGGCCAGGGGGCTCCAGCCGTCCCAGAGCAGGACCACGCCGGAACGGTCACCGGCCGTGCAGTCGGCCAGGCAGTCAGAGAGGCTGTCGAAGCTGTCGGGGTCGACCTCGGTGTCCAGTGCGCTCGCGGCCGCCTTGAGGAACGTGGTCTTGTCCTCGATGGTCCACCCGTCCAGGTAGCAGAACCGCCAGCCGGCGTGCTCGACGGCGTGCTGGATGTCGGACACAGCCGCCGCGCTGCGCCACTGGTAGAGGTCTGGCGGGGTGTGACCTGCCAGGAGTGCTGCGAGTCCGCTCATCGTCGTCCTTCCAGGTCGGCGAGCCGAGGTGGAGACAGGCGCGAGCGTGACCACGAGGTCAGCTCGCCGTCACCTTCACCCCGCAGACCATAGCCGGGCCTTCCGACGCAGGACAGGGGCGGACGGCTCTGGCCGCGGTTCCGGACCCCGCTTGCGAGGTCAGAACGCCATCGCCTGGGCTCGCCGGCGGACCTCGGTGCCGCGGTTCTCCCGGAGGGCGTCGACGGGACGGCCGGGGAGCGAGTCGTCGGGCGTGTAGAGCCAGGCGATGATCTCGTGGTCGGCGTAGCCACCGTCATGGAGGACCGTCAGCACGCCGGGCACGCCCTTGACCACGGCCCCGCCGTCGACCAGCTCGGCGGGAATCCGCTGCCCCGCCCCGGGTTCCGGCTCCGCCGCGGCCAGCTGGTGGTCGCGGACCAGCTGGCGGACCTTGCTCACACTGACCCCCAGAAGATCCGCGGTCGCCGTCCAGTCCAGCCACGAGCCGACCAGCGAGGCGAGCGGCTCCACCTCGGGCGCGGCGCCACCCGGGTCGTGGTGCGTGCCGTTCACCCGACCACTGTGCCACGGCGCCCCGCGCTGCCGACCGCAGGTACATCCGCGCGGCGCAGTTGGCCTCGACAGTCACTTCTGTAACATTGGAACCTTCTGTCTCAGGAGAGGAAGGGAGGGCGGCGTGCGGCTCCTGTCCCGGACCACGCGCGTCACCACCGTCGCGGTGGTTGTCGCGGTCACGGCGATGGTGACCGGCGCGGGACCCGACGCCACGCGCGGCGTGCCCCGAGGCGCCGACGAGATGCGCCTCGTCGCCGCCGGGGAGCGGTCAGGCACCGGGCCGTACCGCAGGGTCGTGCGGTATACCGTGCGGCCGGGTGACACCGCCACCGGTCTGGCGGTTCGGTTCCACGCCTGGACCACCGAGCTGGTCGCCCTCAACCGCCTCGGGCCGACCGGTTCGCTCGTGGTCGGGCAACGGCTGCGGATCCCGGTCGTGGTCTCCGCGGCCCGCGCCGCGCGGCGCACCGTCCCCACCGCCGCGGGAGGAGAGCGGGCCCGACCGGGCCGCCCCAGCCGGGCCCACGTCAAGCGGGTGCTGGTGCGGACCGCGCACGCGTACGACGTCGACCCGCATCTCGCGCTGGCGGTCTCCTGGCAGGAGGCCGGCTGGCAGATGCACCACGTGTCGGCCGCGCACGCCATCGGCGCGATGCAGGTGCTGCCGTCGACCGGCCGGTGGATGTCGGCGTACGTCGGCCGCCCGCTGCGCCTCCGCCGGCTGCGCGACAACGCGGCGGCCGGTGTCATGCTGCTCAGGGTGCTCCGCGACCAGGCGCCCCTGCGGCGGGCCGTCGCGGGCTACTACCAGGGACTCGCCGGCGTCCGCGAGCACGGGATGTACCCGGACACACGTGCCTACGTCCGCAACGTCCTCGCGCTGCGCCGGATGCTGGGGCGCGGCTGGGACCCCTCCTGACCACCGAACGCCCCCCGGCGGCGCGTGAGCCTCGCCACGCCGCACGCTGCGCACCGGCCGGGCCACCCTGCCGGCGCACCTAGACTCGAGGGTCGAGCCGGTCGGAGCCGTCCGCCGGTGCAGCAGGGAGGACCGTCGTGAGCAGGACCGTGGCCGACCCGCTCGTCGGGAGGGTCCTCGACGGGCGCTACCAGATCGGCGACCGGATCGCCCGCGGTGGCATGGCCACGGTGTACGAGGCGAGAGACCTGCGCCTGGACCGCAGGTGTGCGGTCAAGGTCATGCACGGCGACCTCGGCGACGACGAGGACTTCGTGCAGCGCTTCGTCCGCGAGGCGCGCGCCGCGGCTCGGCTCTCGCACCCCAACGTCGTGGCGATCTTCGACCAGGGCGACGACGACGGCACGGTCTACCTGGTCATGGAGCGGGTGGTCGGGCGGACCCTGCGCGACCTGCTCCGCAGCGACGCGCCGCTGTCCCCGGCGCGGGCCCTGGAGCTGCTGGACCCGGTGCTGTCCGCGCTGGCCGCCGCGCATGCGTCCGGACTCGTGCACCGCGACGTCAAGCCGGAGAACGTCTTGATCGCGGGCGACGGCCAGGTCAAGGTGGCCGACTTCGGGCTGGCCCGCGCGGTGAGCTCGGAGACCCAGCACACGGCGACCGGGGGCGTGCTCATCGGCACCGTGTCCTACCTGTCCCCCGAGCTCGTGGTCGACGGGCGCGCCGACCCACGCAGCGACGTGTACTCCTCGGGCGTGCTGCTGTTCGAGATGCTCACCGGCCGCAAGCCGCACGAGGGCGACTCCCCCATCCAGGTCGCGTACAAGCACGTCCACGAGGACGTGCCGGCGCCGTCGGAGCTGGTCGCCGGCATCCCGGCGTACGTCGACGCGCTCGTCGCCCGCGCCACCGCACGTGACCGGGACCTGCGTCCGGCCGACGCCAGGGTGCTCCAGCACCACGTCCAGCGGGTCCGCGCCGCGCTCGCGGCGGGGGTGACCGACGACCCGGAGCTCACCGCAGACCTGCTGCCGGCCGGGCCGGCCACGTCCGCGCCACCAGAACCTGACCCCGATCCCACGCTGGAGACCGAGCGCCCCGCCGTCGGCGGCGACCCGTCCCTGGACCTCTCAGGCGAGCGCACCAGCGTCATCGGCACGCGCGCCATGTCCGCGGTCGCCCCCGCCCTCGCTGCCGCCACCTCCCCCGCCGGCTCCCCCGCCACGTCGGCCACCGGCCCGGTCCCCGCTGCAGCACCGCTGCTGCAGCCGGCGCCTCCCCCGGACGCCGACCGTGCGGGCCGCCGCGGGACGCAGGGCCCGCCGCACGCTCCCGAAGCCGGGCTCCCGGGCTCGCCCCGGCGCCGCCGCAGGGGCTGGGCGCTGCTGCTCGTCGTGCTCGTCCTGGCGGTGGCGGCGGGCGTGGCGGGCTGGTACCTCGGCATAGGCCGCTACACCACCACGCCCGGCGTACTGGACATGACGGTCGCCCGCGCCACCGCCGAGCTCGACGCCGCCGGGCTCTCGCTGGAGGTCTCCGAGCGCGCGTACTCCGAGACCGTCGACGCCGGCGACGTCATCAGCACCGACCCGGCGCCCGGCGACCGGGTGCTCGACAACGGCACCGTCGAGGCGGTGGTGTCACGCGGGCCGGAGCGCTACGACGTGCCTGCGGTAGCCGGCATGAGCCTCGCCGAGGCCACCGACGCGCTCGAAGGGACCCACCTGGCCGTCGGCGAGGTCACGCGGGTCTACCACGAGCGCGTGGCGGAGGGAGCGGTGGTCGCCGCCGACCCCGCACCAGGCACCAGCGTCAAGCGCGACGCCGTGGTCGACCTCGTGGTGAGCAAGGGCCGCGAACCCGTCGACGTCGTGGACGTCACCGGCCAGGACCTCCCGGAGGCGCGCCGGACGCTGCGCCGGTCGGGGCTCAGGGTCGAGCTGGACCGCCAGTACGACGACACGGTGCCCGCCGGCGAGGTGATCTCCCAGTCGCCCGAGGACGGCACCCTGTTCCGCGGCGACCCGGTCAGCCTCGTCGTCTCTCGAGGACCCGAGCCGGTCGAGGTGCCGAGCGTCTTCCGGATGGGCGTCGAGGCCGCGCGGAAGACCCTCGAGGACGCCGGCTTCGAGGTCCGCGTGCGAGACGCGACGCCGAGCTTCGGCCTGGGCTTCGTCGTCAAGCAGGACCCGGGTGGCGAGGAGCGGGCGCCGAAGGGCAGCGTCGTCACGATCTACCTCGTGTGACCGGGCCCGCCGTGCCCCCTGTGTCGGCCGCCACCGACGCCCTGCGCAACCCGGTCGGCACCCCCGATGTCGGGGACGCCGCGGCGCTGGGACGGACCGCGTGAGCGACCGCCGTACGACGGCTGCCGCGACCCTTGCGCTCCTCGCCGTCACCGCGACCTGGGGCTCGACGTTCTTCTTGATCAAGGACCTGCTGGACCGGGTCCCGGTGCTGGACTTCCTGGCGCTGCGGTTCGCAGTCGCCACGCTCGCCCTGGCGCTGCTGTTCCCGCGGGCGCTGCGGCGGATGTCGCGGCCCGCGCGCCGGGCCGGCCTGGTGCTGGGCGGGCTCTACGGACTGGCGCAGATCCTGCAGACCGCGGGGCTCGCCCACACGCCTGCCAGCGTCTCCGGCTTCATCACCGGGCTCTACGTCGTGGCAACACCGGTGCTCGCGGCGGTGCTGCTGCGACAGCGGGTCACCGCGGCGACGTGGGTGGCCGTGGCCCTCGCACTGGCGGGGCTGGCGGTGCTGACGCTGAGCGGGCTCAGCGTCGGGTACGGCGAGGCGCTCACGTTCGTCGCGGCCATTCTCTACGCGCTGCACATCGTCGGCCTGGGCGCCTGGAGCACGCCCGCCGACGCCATGGGGATGGCCGTCGTCCAGCTCGCGGTGATCTCGGTCGTGTGCTTCGTCGCGACCGCGCCGGACGGGGTCGTGCTCCCCGACACGACGACCGACTGGGTCGCGGTGCTCTACATGGCGCTGGTGGCGGGGGCCTTCGCCATGGCGGCGCAGACCTGGGCGCAGGCCCACCTCCCACCGACCCGCGCCGCCATCATCATGACGATGGAGCCGGTCTTCGCCGCCGGCTTCGCGGTCCTGTTCGGCGGTGAGCAGCTGTCGTGGCGGATGCTGGTCGGGGGTGGCATGGTGCTCGCCGCGATGCTGCTGGTCGAGCTGGTGCCCCGTCGGCACGTGGAGGCCGAGGTGCCCCACCTCGCCGTGTGAGTGGCCGATGGCTGCACCAGCCCCCCGAAGTGGCCGAGGACGACAGCGACACGCCGGGCGGGTTCGCAGCGTTGGGCCACAACAGCCCATCCGCGCAGGCATCGGCCACAACCCCGCCGACCCGCCCGCGGACCTCGGGAGAGCGGTCAGGCGAGCAGCGCGGCGAGGACGGAGGCGGCCCGGTCGACCTGGGCCTTGTCCACGTCGAGGTGGGTGACCATCCGGAGGGTGTGGGGGCCGACCGCGGAGACCCCGACGTCGTGCTCGCGGGCGGCGGCCACGACACCCGGGGCGTCGTCGACGTCCAGGACCACGATGTTGGTGTCCGGTGCGGGGGCGCCCACGGCGTCGGCGAGGAGGCGGGCGTGCTGGTGGTCCTCGGCGAGACGGTCGACGTGGTGGTCCAGCGCGTACAGGCCGGCCGCGGCCAGCACCCCGACCTGGCGCATGCCGCCGCCCAGGCGCTTGCGCCACACGCGCGCCTCGTCGACCACCGCCTGCGGACCCACCAGCAGTGACCCGACCGGGGCGCCGAGACCCTTGCTGAGGCAGACAGCCAGCACGCCGGTGGGGGCCAGGTCCGGGTACGCCGCCCCCGTTGCGACGTGGGCGTGCCAGATGCGGGCCCCGTCGACGTGCAGCCACACGCGGCGCTCCTCGACCAGCCGGCGCACCCGGGCGACGTCGTCTCGCGAGATCACCTGCCCGCCACTGAAGTTGTGCGTGTTCTCGATCGAGACGCACCGGGTGGGCACGAAGAACGGCCCGAGGTCCGGCGCGAACATCGCCTCGACCGCGGCCAGGTCCAGCGGCTCGGGGCCCCAGGTGCGCATCGTCA